>DPVV01000282.1:0-21018 GCA_003526525.1 Lachnoclostridium phytofermentans
CAATTAAATAATCTTGCTGAGGACATTCGAAAAATAATTCTGGAAGTAAGAACGTCTGTGTTAAATTTAAAGGTGTAAGGAAGGAGAGATGCAATGCTGCTTTTCGTACAGCAATTACAGGATAAGTATCATACGATTTTATTCTTATTATTCTTTATCTTGTTATTATTTTGCTATACTATCTATATCTCCTTTAAAGTTTCAAAATCCATCCTTCGTGATAAATTTTATTTCTTTTTAGTTGCGTTATTTTTTTGGATGATAGCCAAAGTTTGCAGGTTCGTTGTTACTGAGGATTATATAAACTGGATTATTATCATAGTACAATATGTTGGGTATTTTGGGTATCAATATTCACTTTTTATATTCTCCTTAATCTTTTATGGTGGAGAAGAAATGGCAAGAAAAGAGCAGTGGATTAGTGCTATTTTACCTATTCTAGGTCTTATCATCGTACTTACAAATCCACTCCATCATATGTTTTATATATCGATTAATATCGATTATGAAAAACGTGGAATGTTTTACTATGTTTTATCTGTAATACATCATGTTTATATTTTTGTTTCGCTCTATATACTAATTTGTGCGATGCATATTCGTACTTTTGGTAGAGCATATAAAAAAATTCGGATTATATTACATATAACGATAGCAATAACAGCATATTTAATGTTTCTATTTTGGTTGCAGAAATTAGGAATTTTACCACAACTTAGCTTTTTAAAAATTGATGGTACGGTTGTAAAAATCTGTTCCACCTTTTTTCTTATTATCCTACCCACACTTGGTTTTCATTTATTGGATATAACGCCGGTGTCTTATCAGGTTTTATATCAAAAGTTGCCACGAGGTGTCGCCCTTATGAATAAGAAAGGAGTCTTAAATACTCCGAATGAATTATTTGTTCAAATGTTTCCAGTAATAAAAGGTGGATTTTGTAACGTCTCAAACTTCGTAGATAGTCTAAATGAGCTAGTACCGAAAGAAAAGGAACAATTGAAAGAGTTTTTATTATCCAATTTAACGAAAGAATATCTGCTTTCCTATAAAGATAGTAAGTTTGTAGTGAAAAAGTATCGGTTAAAGTCAAATAGGTATTTGATTTATGTGGAGGAAATAACGAATACTGTTGATAAAATGATGGAACTGGAGAAAAAAAATCAGTATTTAGCGATCATGGACCAGAATCTAAAGGAATCTATCAAATCCAAGAGAGATTTGGTTTCAACGAGAGCGAAGTCATCAGTTGCTCAAAATGTACATGACATATTAGGGCATAGTTTAACGGTTGCTCTATGTACCACTGAGGTTGCAGCGAGGGACGGATGTAGAGAAGATGCAATTGAAAAACTTGCAATGCTCGAGGAGTTATTATCGGAAAGTGTACAAGACTTAAAAAATTCAATTCAGGGAAATGAATTTGATTTTCAGCAGACAAGCATAATAAAAGCTATTAAAAATTTAAGTAACTTAAAAGTGCAATTAGAGATTACAACACAAGGTAGGCCATATGAGCTTAACTCAGCACAAAATGAAGCTATCATTCGAATATGCCAAGAAGCAGTCACAAATGCGATAAAGCATGGAGACGCAAAAACTGTTCATCTCTTTCTGCGATATTATCAAAAAACACTAGAAATCTATATAATCGATGATGGAAAGGGCTGTAATCATGTAAAAGTGGGTTGTGGGTTAAGCGGTATGGAGGGAAGAGTAAAAAAACTTGGTGGTTCCTTTGAGTTTGGTTCGGATGGACAGAAGGGGTTCCACATTCATATAGAAATACCCATCATAAGAATGGATAAATAAAGGAAGGTAGTAAATACTAAAGTAATCTAAAATAAATATAAAATTATAAAAAAATCTGTTGACGACTCAACAAAATGGTGCTAGAATAGCAATCTGTTGAGCCGTCAACATTTTTTATTCTCAGAAATAAGCGTTTATAAAATATTCTAGTTAGGAAATATTTTGCGCGTCTGAAAATATAATGTTTTTATCGATTGTGCTCTTGATTCATGACAAGGATTAGTTTTCGAAGTTGCTTTTTCTTGTTTATATAGGAAGGTTAGGAGGATAATTATGTATGAACATAGGTCAGAAAACTTCATCTGGTTTGATAAGATTAAAAAAATGGCGCAAAGGCGACAACAGGAGGCCTTAAAACCTTATGGACTTTCTAGTATTCATGCCATGTATCTATTGGTATTGTTGGATCAACCAGATGGTTTGACGTTCAAAGAACTTTGTGGAAAACTTTGTGTGGATAAGGCGAATACCTCCAGAGCTGTAAATGTTCTAGAAGAAAAAGGATATGTTTTTAGAGACTATACGAGCGCTGGAGTTTTAAAATATAAGCTTATTCTAAGTGAGGAGGGAAAGAACATTGCACAGGAGGTAGGGCGTACGATGAAGAAATTTCATTGTCAGCTTGTTGAGCCATTGACGGAAGAAGAAATTAAAACTGTGCGTAACGTAATGTTTAAAATTGCGAAAGCTGTAGATGATATGGAAAATGACAAGGAGGAATAAGCATGAAATTAATAATGAGATACCTAAAACCCTTTGCAGGGGTTGTGGTTCTTTGTATTGTGCTATTATTTGGGCAGGCGATGAGTGACTTAAGCTTACCAACCCTAATGAGTGAAATTGTAACGAACGGTATACAAAATGGTGGTATTGTAGAAAAGGCACCAAAGGCGATTAGTGAAAATGGAATGACCTTTATCACAGCCTTTATGACAGAGGAGAACAAACAACAATTTCTTAACGCTTACCAATTAATAGATAAGGATTCCGAAGATGCAAACACGTATCGTAAAGATTATGAGTTATTAAATCAGGAATCCATATATGTAGAAAAAAGTTTAAGCAAAGAAGAATTAGTACCAATAGAAGACAGTTATGGTAAGGCTGCTTTAGCATTTGTTACCATGATTCAAAAGCAGATGGAACAACAGGGTGGACAGACAACTGAAGCCACCACTACAGATAATGCGAATGAAAATTTTGCAGGAATGACAACAGATAATCTTTATGAGATTCTTCCTATGATTCAGGCTATGCCAAAAGAAGCTATGGGAACATTTATACAGACAGCTTCTGATAGCGATTCTTTTCTTCATGCTCAGATGGGTAGTTTATTTACTAAAATGTTTTATGAAGAACTTGGTGTAAATCTGAATCATTTACAAAGAACTTATATTATATCTACTGGTATAAAAATGCTTGCTATTACATTTGCTGGTGTTATTGCTGCTATTGCAGTTGGATTTTTAGCTTCTAGAATGTCTGCTAGAGTGGCACAACGTATGAGAAGAGATGTATTTTCTAAAGTTGAAAGCTTTTCAAGTGCAGAATATGATAAATTCTCAACCGCATCTTTGATTACTAGAACAACAAACGATATTCAGCAAGTACAGATGCTAATTGGTATGGGTGTACGAATGATGTGCTATGCACCAATTATGGGTATCGGTGGTATTATCTTTGCAGTAAATAAATCCGTATCCTTAAGCTGGATTATTGCAGTAGCTGTCCTAATTTTACTTGGTCTGATTGCGATTATATTCGGGATTGCATTACCAAAATTTAAATCATTACAGAAGTTAATTGACCGACTTAACTTAGTTAGCCGTGAGAATTTAAGCGGTATGATGGTAATTCGTGCATTTGGTAATGAAGGTTATGAGGAAAATCGTTTTGAAGTAGCCAATGGTGAATTAAGTAAAACAAATCGTTTTGTTCAAAGAACGATGTCATTTATGATGCCAGCTATGATGCTTATCATGAACTGTGTCACATTAGTTATTGTGTGGAGTGGTAGTCATGCAATTGCAGAATCTACTTTACAGATTGGTGATATGTTAGCATTTATGCAATATGCAATGCAAATCATCATGGCATTTTTAATGATAGCAATGATGTTTATTATGGTACCAAGAGCGTCTGTTTCTGCAGTTCGTATTCGTGAAGTTTTAGATACTGAACTCGAGATAAACGATAAAAAGAAAACGGTTAGTTTAATTGAAGAAGCAAAGAAAAACGGAAAAAATGTGCAGGGCAAAATTAAATTTAATGATGTATCCTTCCGTTATAATAACGCAGAGTCGGATGTATTAGCGAATATTAGCTTTACTGCAAAACCAGGTGAAACAACAGCATTTATCGGTTCCACTGGTTCTGGTAAATCAACACTGATTAATTTAGTTCCTAGATTTTATGATGTTACAAAAGGAAATATTGAAATCGATGGTGTTGACATACGAGATTTAAAACAAGAAGAACTTAGAGATTTGATAGGATATGTACCGCAAAAGGGTGTTTTATTTACTGGTGATATTGAATCCAATATTCGCTATGGTAAAGAGTTAGCTGAGATACCTGAAATAGATAAAGCGATAGAGGTTGCTCAGGCAAAGGACTTTGTTGAGTCTACAGAGGAAGGTATTAAAACCCCGATTGCACAAGGTGGTACCAATGTCAGTGGTGGACAGAAACAGCGTTTATCCATTGCTAGAGCATTAGTGAAGAAACCGCCAATTTATATCTTTGACGATAGTTTTTCAGCATTAGACTTTAAGACAGATTCCGCACTTCGTGCTGCTTTAAAGAAATTCACATCGGATGCTACCGTGTTAATCGTAGCACAGCGTGTTAGTACAATTATGAATGCAGAACAAATTATTGTGTTAGATGAAGGTAAAGTAGTTGGTATTGGTACACACAAGGAGCTCCTTGCTACTTGTAAAGAGTATCAAGAAATTGCGGAAAGCCAGTTATCAAAGGAGGAATTAGCATGAGTCAAGAATCAAACGTAACTCCTAAGGTACCGCAACGCCAAAGAGGACCAATGGGTGGCGGTCCGATGGGCGGTATGGGAATGGGTGGTGAGAAGGCAAAGAACTTTAAGGGTAGTTTCAGAAAGTTAATGTCATATCTAGCACCGTTTCGTATACAAATTTTCGTTGTTATTGTGTTTGCAGCTATCTCCACAGTATTTACAATTGTAGGACCAAAGATATTATCGAAAGCAACCGATGAATTAACGAATGGTATCATGGGGAAAATCACTGGAAAAGGTGGGGAAATTGATTTTTCCTATATAGCATCTATCATGTTGTGGTTAGTATTCCTCTATGTAGTAAGTGCTATTTTTTCTTATATGCAAGGGCACTTAATGTCAGGTGTATCCACAAATATGGCTTATAATCTTAGAAATGCTATCATGAAGAAGATGAATAAGCTACCATTTAGCTACTATAACAAAACCAGTCATGGTGAAGTATTATCAAGAATTACAAACGATGTAGATACCTTAAACATGACCTTAAATCAGAGTATTACTCAATTAATTACCTCAGTTACCTCTGTTATAGGTGTATTAATTATGATGCTCTCCATTAGTTGGAAGCTAACCATCATAGCGGTATTAATCTTGCCATTTTCCTTATTATTGGTTTTAGGCGTAGTTAAGAAGTCTCAAAAATATTTCCAAGGTCAGCAAAAGTATCTTGGACGTGTGAATGGACATATCGAAGAGATGTATGGTGGACACTTGGTTGTCAAAGCATTTAATGGAGAGGAAAAATCTCTTGAAAAATTTGACCAAGAAAACGAAAAGCTTTATGAGAGCGCTTGGAAATCAAATTTCCTTTCTGGATTAATGATGCCAATCATGAATTTTGTAGGTAATCTTGGTTATGTATTAATATGTATTGTTGGTGCATCGATGGCAGCAGGTGGAACTATGACAATTGGTGGAATTCAGGCATTTATCCAATATGTTCGTTCCTTTACTCAGCCAATCTCACAGATTGCCAACATCTCAAATCAAATTCAACAGATGGTAGCAGCTGCAGAGCGTGTATTCGAATTCTTAGATGAAAACGAAGAAAGCAAAGATGATGTAAAGGTTACCATGAACGATGTTGATCTTAAGGGTGATGTAACCTTTGAACATGTACGTTTTGGATATGAGGATACCGATCAGATAGTTATTAAAGACTTCTCCGTGAAGGTAAAAGCAGGACAGAAGGTTGCGATTGTTGGTCCAACCGGTGCTGGTAAAACAACACTGGTTAAGTTATTGATGAGATTCCATGATATTAATAGTGGTGATATCTATGTAGATGGTTATAATACCAAAGACTTCGCTCGTTCTGATCTTCGTACTGAGTTTGGTATGGTTCTTCAAGATACTTGGTTATATAACGGAACCATTATGGATAACATCCGATATGGTAAATTAGGTGCAACGGATGAAGAAGTAATAAAAGCAGCAAAGGCCGCACAGGTTGACCACTTTGTTCGTACTTTACCAGATGGTTATCAGATGGTTTTAAACGAAGAAGCAAGCAATATATCGCAGGGTCAGAAACAGCTGTTAACTATTGCAAGAGCTGTACTTGCGGATTCTAAGATTCTTATTCTAGATGAAGCTACTAGCTCTGTTGATACCAGAACAGAAGTTTTAATTCAAAAGGCTATGGATAACTTAATGAAGGGTAGAACTAGCTTTATCATTGCTCATCGTCTCTCAACGATTCGAAATGCAGATATTATCCTTTGTATGAAGGATGGCGATATTATTGAGCAGGGTAATCATGATGAACTCATGAAACTTGACGGATTCTATGCAAATCTATACAACAGCCAGTTTGAAAAGTTACCAGCATAGAGGATAATAAATTTATAGAAGTATATACAATCATAAAGAGGAGCTATTGCTCCATAGATAGTAATTATCTATGGAGCAATAGCTCTATTTTATTACTTTAAAGTTTCGATGAATTATTGAAAGAGTAAAAATATTGCACCAAAAACTAAAAATAATAGATTTTTATTTTTAAGTAGAATTCTATAATAGATACTGGGGGGATTATGCAACCAAAGTTACGTTTGAATAGGAATCAACTAATTAATTGAAAGGAGAGTGTGAAATGAGACAATATCAATATCTGAATGAATATGCTGATTTTATGTTAGAGGACCCAGAGTTAACAAGTTATCTCTATTTTCCGATTGCAAATGAAAACGGGGTGATGGCATCGGTGACACCTTCCTTACATGGTGATAATAAGATGGGGCAGAATACCTTTTTATTGGCACCTGTGAGTGCTGAAGAATTACATACCAGTAAAGCATCGAGAAATTTTTGGTTTGACGTGGAAGGGAGAAAGCCTTGGTCGGTGGTTGGAAATTCCAGTGATCAGCAGGCAAATCTGTTTCAAGAAGAAAAGGAGAAAACCTATTTGAGGGCGGGGGTTATGTGGCAGGAGGTCGAGAGAATCTCAGAAACTTATGGACTAACAGCCAAGGTGTTATCCCTGGTACCTGCTTCTGGAGAGACCGTAGAGCTTATGAGGGTAACGATACAAAATATTGGTAGTGATAATATAACCTTTACACCGATTGTTGCAATACCATTATATGCAAGATCTGCAGATAACTATAGAGACCATCGTCATGTTACCTCTTTATTACATCGGATTCATACAACAGAGTATGGAGTCATTGTAAATCCGACACTTACTTTTGACGAACGTGGGCATAAAAAAAATGAAGTTATTTATGGGGTATTTGGTTCTACAGGGGAATCGAATCCTCCTGTATCTTTCTACCCTACGGTAGAAGATTTTATTGGTGAGGGTGGAAGTTTCGAACAACCAAGAGCTCTTTATGCTAAGGACACAGTACCAGTTTTGGCTGGTGAAACAATGGCAGGATACGAGGTACTTGGAGGACTAGTATTTGAAAAATTGACCTTAAGGGTGGGAGAAGAAAGGACATATCTTGTAGCAATGGGGTATGGAAATTCGGAAGAAAACTTTAAGAAAGAAGCTTTTAAGTTCCTTTCATCAAAAGCTTTTGAGGATATATTATTATATACAAAAAATTATTGGAATCAGAAAATTAACATTCACTATCATACAGGAAATCAGGACTTTGACCATTTTATGCATTGGGTAAACTTTCAGCCGATGTTACGACGAATCTATGGTTGCTCCTTCTTACCACACCATGATTATGGAAAAGGTGGAAGAGGGTGGCGTGATCTTTGGCAAGATTGTTTAGCGCTACTTATGATGAACCCGTCGGGTGTTCGAGGTATGCTGCAAGATAATTTTTCAGGAATCCGTATGGATGGTACGAATGCAACTATCATTGGAGCAAAACAGGGAGAGTTTATTGCAGATCGAAATAATATCACAAGAGTATGGATGGATCATGGAGTCTGGCCTTTGTTTACCACAGATTTGTACATAAAGCATAGCGGTGATCTTAACTTCCTATTAGTGGAGGCGACCTACTTTAAAGATATGCAAGCGGTAAGAGGGGAAGAAAAGGATACCCAATATAACGATGGTCTTGGAAAAAGGGTTAGGACAGTTGAGGGCGAAGAATACCAAGGAACAATCTTAGAGCACTTATTGCTACAAAACTTAACTGCATTTTATGATGTGGGCGAGCACAATCACATCCGCTTGCGTGGTGCGGATTGGAATGATGCACTTGATATGGCAAAGGAACGTGGAGAAAGTGTTGCATTTACAGCTGCTTATGCATTAAATCTTACAACACTAGCACAGCTTTTAGAAAAACTTGAGGAAAGTGGAGTTACAAGTATACTCCTTGCAAAAGAAATGGAACTATTATTTACAGAAGATATTACTTGCTATAGCGATATAAAGCGTAAAAAGGAAATTCTTTATACTTACTGCAAGCAAGTGAAGGAGACTGTGAGTGGGCATAAAGAGGAGGTTTTAGTATCTGACTTAGTTTGTAATTTAAAGAATAAGTCTGAATGGATAAAAGAGCACATCCGTAGCGAAGAATGGTTAACAAATGCGGAAGGATTTCATTGGTTTAATGGCTATTATGATAATCATGGCCAGAGGGTAGAAGGTGATTTTGCTCAGGGTGTTCGAATGATGTTAACCAGCCAGGTTTTTACGATTATGTCAGGGGTTGCAACAAAAGATCAAGTAAAGGATGTAATTCGTGCAGCAGATCATTATCTATATGAAGCAAAAATGGGTGGTTATCGACTAAATACTGACTTTGGGGAAGTGAAGCTTGATTTGGGCAGAATGTTTGGATTTGCCTATGGTCAAAAAGAAAATGGAGCAGTATTTTGTCATATGGCAATTATGTATTCCAATGCTTTATATCAACGCGGTTTTGCTAAAGAGGGATATCATGTAATAGATAGCCTATTTAAGCATTGTAACAATTTTGATGTAAGCAGAATATATCCTGGAATTCCAGAATATATCGGAGAAAATGGTCGTGGATTATATCATTATCTGACAGGCTCAGCAAGCTGGTTGTTACTCACAGTTCTTACAGAAATGTTTGGTATTAAAGGAAGATTAGGCGATTTATATTTTGAACCGAAGCTACTCTTGGAGCAATTTAGGCAGGATGGTACAGCAAAGGTTGAATTTATATTTGCAGATAAATCCTTTGAAGTTACGTATCAAAACAGTAAGAAGATGGATGTAACAGAGTATCAGGTTGCAGGAATTATATTAGACGGAATGCATTACAAGTCCCAGGATCTTGCTTGTATAAGACGAAGTGATATACTGGAACTTTCTGATCATCAAAAGCATTTCATTACAATCATATTAAGCTAGTGAGGAGACCTATTATGAAAAAAGAATGGATTGAAGTAGTTAGTTATGATAGGGATGGATATCAACCATTAATAGATTTTGAATCATGGCGAGTTGCTATCTTAAATTATTGTGAAGAGCTTTCGATTGATCAGATTGAAAACATGCAAAAGCACAATAAAACGGATGAAGTATTTGTTTTATTAGAGGGAGAATGCACTTTATTTACTGGTGGGATGGGTGATAGTTTAGAGGAAATAGATGCTATCTTTATGGAACCGAATCGAATATATAATGTAAAAAAAGGAGTTTGGCATACTCATACCTTAAATCAGCAAGGAAAAGTACTAATCGTTGAAAACCGAGATACTTCAGACGAAAATTCGCCAACTATCTTATTAAATTTGGATCAGAAGGCAGTTTTGCAAAAGAAATGCCACTATTACCAAAGTATGGTATAATGTTTATGCAATATTACAATGAACAGAATAGATGTTACTAAATAGGATGAAAGCGTGAACTTGGAGGGAACAATATGAACGTAAGGAAAGCAGTCCAAGCTATCAAGAGAAGAATCAACATACGTACTAAGATAATTTTCTTATATCTAAGTGTTCTAATCTTATCATTCACGCTTTCTGTAGGGATATTTCGCATTATTCATCAAAAAAGTTTGGAACGAGAGGTCGGAGATGCTGCGATGCAGACCGTCAATGCATTAAAGGGAAATTTAAATTTTATATTCGACAATGTTAACCAGTTTTCCACACTGATATACTTTGATCGTAATGTTCAAAATTCTTTAAAAAACATTGATTCTGCTAGCATTGATCCTCATATCCACCAGACAATTCAGAGTAGCCTTGTAAACATGTTACTTTCAGGCGATTACATATCGAGTGTATTTATTTTTGATATATATAACAACTATTATTACTCTCATAAAATTGGACCCATCTCCGTAAACAAAGACAAGGTGTATCAAACCAACTGGTTTCAGGACTTAAAACAAAATAAGGGTGAGCCAATGTTTATCTCAAAAAGTGAAGATATCATTCAGTTTATTACTAGACCAGATCATAATTATATCTCACTTGTTCGTGAAATATCCGATGTTGATGACTATTCCCCTTTGGCAACACTTTTACTAACCATTGATGAAAAAACAATTCAAAAATACTTTGATGAGGTTGGAAAACAATACAATTCACAGTATTGTATCGTTGATTCTAAGGGCAATTATGTAATTTACCCCTCCAATTATGATAAGACAATGGACGAGTATTTTCTGATGGAGCAAGAGGTAGAGAATGGTTATGAGGTCTGTCATGCGAATAGCCAATCAGTGATTTTAGCAAGGCAAAACCTAAATATTCATGATTGGAAGTTAGTTGGTATGCTTCCTATCAGCGATAATATGAATTTAAGTGAGTATTATAAGTCTTCCATCCTACTTATCATTGGCCTTAATTTTATATTTGTGTTTGTATGTTCCCTAGTTCTAACAAAGTTAATCTTTCATCCGCTCTCAAAAGTTCAAAAACAAATGGAGATGGTGGAACGTGGTGAATTTATTGAAATGCCTATAAACCCAGAGCAAACCGATGAGATTTCACAACTTAAAAGGGTATTTAACCAGATGGTTCGGGCAATTATTGACTTAATCCATCAGGTGAAGAAGGAAGAAAAAATTATTGCCCAAGGGGAACTACAATTATTACAGGCGCAAATCAATCCTCATTTTCTATACAATACCTTAGATGCTGTTTCCGCACTTGCACTTATTGAAGATCATGAAAATTGCCTTAAGATGACACAAGCTCTGGGGAATTTTTATCGAAATAGTTTAAATAGTGGCCAGGATTTAGTTACAGTGGATGATGAGCAAAGTTGTATTGAAAGTTATGTGACCATATTAAATATTCGTTATGATAATAAAGTTACACTTGTATGTGACATAGAACATAGGATAAAAAAAGAGCCTATCTTAAAACTGATTCTCCAGCCAATCGTCGAGAATGCAGTACATCATGGTATTCGGAACAAAGAGGGACAGGGGACGATTCATGTGAAAGGATATCTTGATGAGGAGGACATTATTTTTATCATTACAGACGATGGTGTTGGAATGTCTGAGGAACGGATAAAACAAATTCTTGAGGGAAAAACAAAGACCGGAAAATCAGGTTTTGGTTTGTATAGTTCAATTCAAAGGATAGCGTTATTTTACGATGTAAAAAATCCTATGACAATTCATAGTGAAGTTGGCATTGGTACAGAAGTAATTCTTCGAGTTAAGAAAATCCAAGGAATAGAAACAGGCAAATAAATCAATTGATACGATAGGTTTTGTATCTAAATAATACGAAAAAGCGTAGAAATGGTGGTTTATATGAAAATAAAAGTTTTATTAGTAGATGATGAAAAATTAGAGCGCGTATTGATTCGTAAAGGATTTCAGTGGGAAGAGCGAGGATTTGAGATTATCGGTGAAGCTTCTCATGGAGAAGAAGCGTTAGATATCATGAATCATAAACAACCAGATTTGGTTGTTACGGATATTAATATGCCTTTTATGGATGGGCTAGAACTTACAGAGGAGATTCTGAAACAGTATCCTCAATGCAAAGTTATCATTGTTACTGGTTATCGAGAGTTCGATTATGCCAGAAGGGCTGTAAAACTTGGTGTAAAAGATTTTTTATTAAAACCTGTGAATATAAAGGATTTGGAAGAAACTGTTACCAAAGTTAAAAAAGAGATTGAGGAGCAAAAGAGTATTAATACAGAATATGTTAAATTACAAGAAACTGTTCATGAACATCATGAAATAGTAATAGAGAGCTTTCTACAGCGTCTAGTAGAAGGAAGAGTGGAAGAAGAAGAGGCAAGGAATAAACTTACTCTCTATGGTTATGAAGGAATATTAAAGAGAAATTGCTGTATTAATATTAAGCCTATTTTCTCACCAGAGACTAAGGAGGAAGAAAAATTACAATTAAGTAGGGAAATGCTCTTTGTTGCAAAGTCAATCGGCAGTGATGATATGGTTATCTTTCAACATTTCTTGTATAATATCATTCTTTTTATTCCAAACCTAGAAGGAATGGAGGAAGAAGCGATAGCGCATAAGCTTTTAGAACGTATCTTAAATCAATTGAGATTAGAATGTATTATTGGAATAAGCGAGGTACAGAATGGGTTTCAAGGCATTCTTCATACTTATATCCAGAGCCAAAAAGCAATTTCAACGAGTGTTATCTTAGGGAAAAATTGTGTTATTCCATATCGTGAGTATCGTAGAATGAAAAGAAAAAGTAGTTCTATGGAGAAATTTGATTGGAAAGAATTTATTGTTGCTATAGAGGATGGGATGGAGAGTCAGGTTTTTGATTCCATAGATTATTATCTTAAGGCTATGAGTAAGGAAGGATTATTCGATCCGAATTATCTAAAATTAAGCACGATGAGTATGCTATCGAAAGCATCTACCGTTTTAACGAAGTATGGAAAAAGTTTGGAAGATATTATTGATCAGGATGATATGTATGCCAAGGTTTCTAAAATCGATACCATATGGAGTATGAAACAGTATTTAAAAGAAAGTATTGGAGTGATATTGAATTATCATAATACCATCCGAAGTAAAAAAAGTAAATTAATTGACCAAGTAGTTACTTATCTTGAAGTACATCTATATGAGCAGAACTTAACACTAAAGAGAATTGCTAAAGATGTCTATGTGAATGAAAGCTATCTAAGTCGTATATTTAAAAAGGAAATGGGTGAAAGTCTGATTGAGTATATTACGAGAAAGCGAATAGAAGAAAGCAAGAGATTACTAGATACGACAGATTTAAAGGTTTATGAAATTGCGGAAAGAGTTGGGATTAGCGATCCACATTATTTTAGTATCTGCTTCAAAAAGCAGGTTGGGGTAATGGTTAAGGAATATAAAAAGCAAAGGGTATAAAAGCAAAGAATACATAAAAGCAAAGAATACATAAAAGCAAAGAATACATAAAAGCAAAGGGCAAAGAAATCTAGCTCAAAACAATTGTTAGAGTCTTGAATGTAAAAAGTGAGTAAGGAGAGAATGCGAAGCTACCTACTCACTTTTTATATTCCTTGATTTTACAGGTAACTTTGAAATGTCTACAAGAAAATAGACTACTTTTTAAGCTATTCCATTTGATTAAAAATTTTCGCTATAGTAAAAATAGTAACCTTTTTTGTAAAAATATTAAATTGAGGTTACCGTCTTTTTTTTATATACTTTCATTATCAACAAAGCATGCAATGTTAGGTAGTGATAGTGTACATAGGAGGTGTTCCTATTCTTAACGATAGGTATTACCAGTAGGAAGAAACAATGAGGAATACGAAATGGCTTTTGATGCCGTCTTGCAAGCGAGCGTGATAAGGTCAATGATAGGAGAATCATAAGTTAGAAATTGTTTTGGGGGGTTTTAGGAAAGTAAAACAAATAGAGTAATTAGTGTAAGCGCACAAAATTCATATTGTTTTATATGCGCTAAAGCAGAAGAATGGAGGGTATTATGAGAAAATTAGTAAAAAGGTTAGCAGCACTTTTCTTAGTTGGAACATTAACCTTTAGTATGGTAGCTTGTGGTAAGAACAATGATAAAGCAACGAATAAAGATGGTGAGGACACGGTAACTCTTAATGTTTGGCATCAATGGTCAAATGATACCAATGAATTAAAGAAACTCTATGATGAGGCAGTAGTAGTATATCAAAAAGATCATCCAAATGTGAAAATAAATACACAGACATTAGATACAGAAGCATATAAGACAAAGATTTCAGCAGAATTTGCAGGAAAAGCAAGTGGTATTGATGTATTTTATTACTGGGGTGCTGGAATGGCTAGAAAGCTTGTGAATGCAGATAAATTACTTGCGCTTGATAATTATCTGACAGAAGAGGTAAAAGCGAAGATACTTCCTGGTTCAACTACAGCATTTGTATACGATGTAAAAACATATTCTGTTCCAATGTTTTCATGGTATATGACGATGTTTTGTAACAGAGATCTGTTTGATCAAGCAGGAGCTACAATTCCAACGACCTACGATGAGCTTGTAGCAGCAGTTGATAAGTTGAATACTTTAGACGGTGTAATACCAATAGCAGCGGGAGCAAAAGATGGTTGGAATGCAGCATTTATTTATCAAGCATTAGCACTTCGTGAAGTTGGTGCAACAAGTATTAATTCAATGTTAAGCGGTAATGCAAAGTTCGAAGGAGAAGGATATGCAGAAGCAGCTAAAAAAGTTGTAGATTTATATCAAATGGGCGCCTTCGGTAAAAATCCTTTAGAATCTGGTAATGATGATGCAAACTCTGCCTTTATTAGCGGAAAAGCTGCTATCAGAATAATGGGAAGCTGGTTTGCAAATCAAGTATACACAGATACTACAGCGACAATAAATCCTGAGAATGTAGTAGCATGTAAGATTCCAGTTATTGAAGGAAAGGGAAATGCAACGGATTATGCTGGTGGTTTTGTAGAGTCCTTCTGGGTAAATAAGAATACGAAATACGAAAAAGAAGCAGCTGAATTCGCAATCTATATCAACGAGAAGATGGGAAAAGCAGCATATGAAACTGGTACTGGATTCTGTGGTTGGAATGTCGACTTAGATGAGAGTAAATTAAATCCTTTATTTATCCAGATTAAAGGCTTATTAGCCGATAGTGTGGAAGGTGTATTGGCTTGGGATACTTCCTTAGATGCGAATCCAGCTACCATTCACAATGAACAGGTTCAGACACTATTTGCTCCAAATGCTGATGTAACAGCATTTATAAATGAGCATCAAGCAGCAATTAATAAATAATGTTGTTGCATCATGCGCAAAGCGACATGAGGAATGATAGATTCAAATTTTTTAGTAGTATGAAAAGCAAGGCTGTGTCTAAATGAATAGGTATCTGTCATTTTGCACAGCCCTTTTTATAAGCAAAAATAATAGAAAGGGTTCACTTTGTCTAACAAACGCCCTTGAAATAAGTATGGGAGGGATTTTCTATGGATCGTATGTTAGGTAAGAAAAGGACGATTGCATTCTTTATTTTACCTGCATTGTTGCTGTTTCTCTGCTTTGTTGTTGCACCTTTGGTAGCATCTGGTATCTATAGTTTATTTGAATATGACGGAGTAGGTACTAAGGACTTTATTGGCTTACAAAATTATATTGATTTGTTTTCAAAGGATCAGTATTTCCCCAAAGCACTTATGAACTCATTTATTCTGGCAGGGGCTTCAATTTTTATTCAATTACCAATCTCGTTATTGATAGCGATTGTTTTAGCAAGAGGCGTAAAAGGAGAAAAGTTCTTTCGAACAGTCTACTTTGTTCCAGTTGTTATTTCAAGCATGGTAATCGGTCAGTTGTGGATGAAAATTTTTCACAGTGAATACGGATTACTGAATATGATTATTCGGTTGTTTGGAAACAAGGAGTTTGAATTTTCTTGGCTTTCTACTCCATCAACAGCTTTTTTAGCAACAGTAATACCCGCAGTTTGGCAATATATTGGTTATCATATGTTTTTGTTTTATGCAGGGATTAAGTCTATTTCTAGTGACTACTTTGAGGCAGCAAAGATAGATGGAGCAACAAATCGTCAGATTTCAGTTCGGATTACCATTCCTTTGTTAGCCCCAGTAATCAAAACCTGCCTTATCTTTTCTCTGACCGGGTCACTTCGTGCGTTTGACTTAATCTATGTTATGACCGGAGGTGGGCCAAATCACGCGAGTGAGGTTCCAGGAACGTTAATGTACAATAGTTTATTCCGTCGTGGCTTATATGGTTATGGTAGTGCACAGGCTTTTTTAATTGTTGTGGAATGTCTTTTGTTTAGTTACCTGATTAATAGAAAGTTTAAAAAAGCAGAAGACAATGCTTCAGGAATCTAAGGTAGATGGGAGGTAAGAGTGAAAGATTTTAATCTTTCACTCACCAAGTTTGTGCTGCGGCAAACTTGAGCCATTAGCTGCTCCCAAAACAGTCGCAGCATGGAGGCTAACTATGAAGGGAAAGAAAATAACATCAAAAAAAGTAAAAAAGACTACGTTACTCCTTATCTTAAGTCTTATCGCAATTACACAGCTATTTCCACTATATTGGTTGATTACGTTTTCATTGAAAAGCAATGTTGAAATCTTTGGAGAAAACATCATCGGATTACCCAGACAATTTCGATGGATAAATTATAAAACAGCACTAACGGATGGTGGTATACTACAATACTTTTTAAACTCTATATTTTACTCCTTTGTGACGGTAGTAGTATCTGGATTGTTTTCTGCGATGGCAGCGTATGCAATTGCAAGAATGAGATGGAAACTTCGAGGTTTCGTCTTTGGCTTATTTTCACTTGGAATCATGATACCAACACAGGCAGCATTACTTCCCTTATTTCAAGTGTTAGACCGTTTGGGATTAAAGGGGGGGTATCTTGGACTATTAATTCCTTATATTTCGTTTGCGCTTCCGATGAGTATTATGATTTTGACAGGTTTTTATAAAGGGATACCAAAAGAGATCGAAGAAGCAGCATATATTGACGGAAGTGGAATTTTCCGTTGCTTTTTAGAAATTATACTGCCAATTATTAAACCAGCGATTGCCACTGCATCCATCTTTACCTTTCTTGGGACATGGAATGAATTGATGTTTGCAAATACTCTTGTGGATAGCTCTACATATCGAACTCTTCCGGTTGGGATTATGTCCTTTGCTGGACAATATTCTACCGATTGGGGACTGATTGGTGCAGGCATGGTAATAGCTACCTTGCCAACCATTCTAATTTATTTCTTACTTAGTAATCAGGTGCAACAAAGTCTTGTTGCAGGAGCAGTAAAAGGTTAAGTGAAAACTAAAAAAATGACACCATATTGGAAATAAAGATATGATAGGAGGGTGTGATTTTAGCTATGATAAAAAAGGGGTTTGTTAATGGTCGTTCTTTTCAGAAGGTACGTTACAATAACCCTTTTCTTAATATCATAGTCAGTTATAGCTATACTATAGTTGTAATCAAATACCATAGGCAATGAGTATATTTTATTATGAAACAGCAGTGGTATGCAATGGTGTTAGTAAGTAGGAAGGAGATAGGTTGGTATGAAAATTAGAACAGTAATAACGGATTATCATAAGAAATTATTTTTACAAGAATCAGAGGAATTCATAGCATCTAAAGTAGGGAGTAATCAGGTTGTAACTATATACCCAGAACTAACCGACCAGACAATTCGTGGCTTTGGTGGCGCATTTACAGAGGCTTCCGGTTATAATTTTTCAAAGCTTAGTAAAGAAAAGAAAGCGATAGTTTTAAATGCATATTTTGGTAAGAATGGAATTCACTATACCTTAGGAAGAACGCATATCAATAGTTGTGATTTTTCATTATTTAACTATGCATATCTTGAAAAAGATGAGGATATCAATCAAAAGTTTAATCGAGATCGAGACAGAGAATATATTGTACCTATGATAAAAGCAGCAATCGAACTTAGTAAGGATACCATTACTTTCTTAGCATCCCCATGGTCACCACCAGCATTTATGAAGACCAATCATGATATGAATCATGGTGGCGAATTAAAAGAGGAATATAAAAAAGATTGGGCGAAGTACATAGCAACCTATGTTAAGGATTGTAAAAAAGACGGAATTACTATATCTATGCTAACGGTACAAAATGAGCCCGAAGCAACACAGGTATGGGATTCCTGTCGTTATAGTGCAGCACAGGAAATGGAATTTGTCAGAGATTATCTGGGACCTGTCTTAGAGGAGGAGGGTCTTAGTGATGTAAAAATATATGTTTGGGACCATAACAAAGAATTACTATATGAGCGAGCAAAGGAAATTCTTTCTGATTCTAGGGCAAGAGAGTACATTAGCGGTATGGCTTTTCATTGGTATACCGGAGATCATTTTGAGGCACTTGATTTAGTGAGAGAACAATTTCCGGAACAAGAACTTCTATTCACTGAAGGTTGTGTTGAATATGGAAGATTTTTTGATTCCTCCGAGATTTGGAAGGCAGAAATGTATGCTCATGATATTTTAGGCAACTTAAACCATGGAATGCATGGATATATGGACTGGAATCTATTACTTGACGAAAAAGGTGGACCAAATCATGTAGGAAACTTCTGTCAAGCTCCAATCATGTGCAATGTAGAGGAGGATAGTATACAATTTAATCTTTCTTACTATTACATAGGTCACTTTAGTAAATTCATTATGCCTGGTGCAAAACGTATTGCTTACACTAAGTATACGGATTTAGTAGAGGTAGCAGCATTTATTAATCCAAACAAAGAACGTGTTGTTGTTTTACTAAATAAATCTGAGAAAGAGGTAATCGTAGTACTAAGAGAGAATGGAATTGGTCAGGAAATTAAGGTGAATGCTCATAGCATCGTTACAGTGATTTGCAGAGAAAATTAGATCATTGTGTGCATAGGTTAATGCGCGGAATAGGAGTAAATATGCATCATAATAAAAAGTTATGCGTTTTTCTTCTACTTGGTTGTCTCATTTTGATTCTGTGTAGCTGTAGTAAAAAAATAGCCCTAAAAGCAGATTCTACTGTAGTTTCTATGGGGGAGACAACCATAACCTTAGATGAAATGATGTATCATGTTCTCCTTGCTAAGATGCAAGGTGAACTCTATGCATCATTTTTAGGAGAAGAAGATTTTTGGAAGAAAGAATATGAGCCATCCGTTACAATGGCAGACCAGATGAAACAATTTGCTCTTGATAATGCAATTAAGTATGAAATTTTATACAGGATGGCAGAAAAAGAAGGATATTTCTTAACAGAAGAAGAACTTTTAATATGTAGGGATCAGGCAAAGGATATTGAAAAAACAATACCAACAAACGAACTACAATCCTTAGGATTAACAAATGAATTAGTCTATGAGATACAAGAAAAGATATCACTTTCGACAAAGTATTATAAGGACTATCTCTTAACACTCTCAGAGGATGAAAAAGAAGCGAAACTACGCTTTGAGGGAAATTACGAAGAGCTAAAAAAAGAGTATCAGGTGAAGGTAAATGATGGTGTTTGGGAAAAAGTAGATATTACAAATCCTTCAATATCGGGGTAAAAATAGGGGGAACTCAGACTAAAAAAATGACACCTTTTCAAAATACGGTTCCTTATAATCAAGGTCTATGGTCTTTATAATAAGGATAGAACAAGAAACGGAGGACAGACCATGACAGAGACGAGTATACCTAAGAAACGAAAAAAATCGGTTACCATGCATAAGTTTATGAATCAGAAATATCTTCAGCTTATGGTTATCCCAGGGCTTATATGGATGTTTATCTTCAACTATATTCCTATGGGTGGTATTGTAATCGCTTTTAAGAAATTTAAAATAACCAAATCGATTGCAGAAGCTCCTTGGGTGGGGTTTAAATATTTCCAAGAGTTTTTTCAGGATTCCAATTTTAGCAACATTATGATAAACACAATTGGTATCAGTTTATTAAAGTTAATCATAGGATTTCCACTTCCAATCATCTTTGCTTTACTACTTAATGAAATAAGAAATCTTAAATTTAAGAAGATTACTCAAACTATATCTTATTTACCACATTTTTTATCATGGGTTGTACTCGGTGGAATTTTAACAACTTGGTTAAATAGTACAGGGGTTATCAATGAATTATTTCAGGCATTACATATCACAAGTGGACCAGTTTCTTATCTTGGCGATCCCAAATACTTCTGGGGTGTAGCGTTAATCTCGGATAGCTGGAAGGAGCTTGGATGGTCAGCAATTATCTATCTGGCAGCTATCTCCTCGGTGGACCAACAGCTCTATGAAGCAGCAACAGTAGATGGAGCATCCAAGATGCAAAAGATAATTAAGATTACATTGCCTTCAATTAAAGGAACCATCGCTATCATGTTGATTTTACAGATTTCTGGTTTATTAAATGCAAATTTTGACCAGATTATGATTCTGAAAAATCAGATTAATATTTCCAGAAGCCAAGTAATCGATACGTATGTATATCAAGTTGGTATGACACTCGGTAAATATTCGTATGCAACAGCAGTTAACCTGTTTAAGTCAGTTATCGCATTAATTCTTCTATTAATTGCGAACTTTTCCAGCAAGAAACTGCTTGGCAGGTCATTATACTAGGAGGTTGCAGCATGAAAAGACGTGTATCATCTAAAATCAAACGCTCCAAGGGAACTTTAATCTTCGATATCCTAAATACGATATTCATGTTATTTATTTGCTTTGTCTGCATCTATCCAATTTGGTATGTGATTGTTAATTCTTTAAATGATGCAACAGATGCGTTAATGG
>DPVV01000282.1:21103-26422 GCA_003526525.1 Lachnoclostridium phytofermentans
GGAGGAATCTATTGGTGGCCAAGGCAGTTCTCCTTGCAAAATTATAGGACAGTATTCAGTGACAACAGTGTACTACAGGCATTTAAGGTGACCATTGCAAAGACTTTAATTGGTACCACAGTTAATGTATTTTTTACCGCAATGGTAGCTTATCCGCTTTCCAAAAAAAATTTAATTGGAAGAAAGTATTACATGGCGTTTGGAACGATTACGATGTTCTTCTCCGGAGGGTTGATACCAACATTCCTTTTATTTAAGGGGCTTGGATTATTAAATAATTTTTGGGTTTATGTTATTCCAGCGGCTTTTAACTTTTTTAATCTACTCATTATGATTAATTTCTTTCGAGAGATTCCTGAAGCTTTGGAGGAATCTGCAAAAATTGATGGTGCCAATGATTTTACCATCTTTCGTAAGGTAATTCTTCCGTTATCAAAACCTGTGTTAGCAACCATTGCTTTGTTTGCAGGAGTTGGACAATGGAATGATTACTTTGGAGGATTAATGTATATTACAGATAACCGTTCCCTAGAACCGATCCAGACTTACCTTTATCGTATGGTGGCACAGGTACAGTCCTCGCAGATGGCGGGGTCTATAGCCTCTAATATCAGTGCGAAAGACAGTACTTCAACTGCGATAAAGTTAGCAGCCATGGTTATCACAACGTTACCTATATGCTGTGTTTATCCATTCCTTCAAAAATACTTTGTAAAAGGAATGATGATAGGTGCAGTTAAGGAATAAAATATAAAGGGAGGATTTTACAATGAAATTGGGTAGCAAAAAATGGTTTGCGCTTCTATTGGTTTTTACGATGCTGTTTTCTCTCGCTGCATGTGGTGAGAAGAAAGAAAAACCAACTGGTGCTGAGCCAACAGTAGGGGCAACAACGGAACCAACAAAAGCAGCAGAAGGTACAGCAGATGGAACAAAGGATAACAACAATCAAGGAGAGGTAGTTCCTGGTTGGCAGAAAAACGCATCCGATAAGGTTGACTTAACATGGTATATAAACTTTTCTTGGTTTACTACTCCTTGGGGTGAGAACTTAGTATCCAAGACTATTACAGAAGAAACAGGTTGTAACATTAATTTTATCGTTCCTGCAGGTAATGAAGCTGAGAAATTAAATTCTTTGATAGCATCCGATTCCTTACCAGATTTATTAACGATTGGTTGGTGGGAAGGCCAAGTAAATCAGATGATTGAAGATGAAATGGTTTATGCTTTGGATGAATTAGCAACGCAATATGACCCATACTGGTTTGAAGTAGCAGACAAAGGTCGTGTTGGCTGGTTTACAAAAGAAGATGGGCATGTCTACGGATATCCAAACTCTTCTTTCTCTCCACAGGATTATGAAAAATATGATAATATCTCTTCCAATCAGACCTTCCTTGTAAGAAAGGATATGTATGAAGCAATTGGTAGTCCAGATATGACAACACCGGAAGGTTTTATTGCAGCAGTAAAAGCTGCAGCAGCTAAGTACCCAGAAGTGAACGGACAGCCACTTATTCCAGTAGGTGCACATGAATTTATTTCAACTGGTAATAATTCTTTTGACCTATTTTTATCTAACTTCTTAGCAACTCCTTATGAAAAAGATGGCCAGTACTACGATAGATTTACCGATGCTGAATTAGTTCGTTGGTTAAAAGCATTTCGCGAGTTAGGTGCAGAAGGATATCTAAAAGAAGATATCTTTGTTGACAAGAGAGCTCAAATGGAAGAAAAGATTGCTCAGGGACGTTATTTCTGTATGTTATATCAGAGAACAGACTTAGCAGATCAACAGAAGGTACTATATAAGAATGATCCTAACAGTATTTATATTGCAGTTGATGGACCAAAGAATTCTAAAGGTGATGCTTACACCTTACCAGGAACTGGTATCAATGGGTGGTGCGTAACCATGATTTCTAAGAAATGTCAGCGTCCAGACCGTGCAATCCAGTTATGCTCCTACTTAATGAGTGAGCATGGACAGCATATGACTTGGCTAGGTGTAGAAGGTGTTACTTGGGATTATGTGAATGGAAAAGAAACAATGAAACCGGAAGTGAAAGAAATTTTAACATCTGATCGTAGTGCTTATGATAAACAGTATGGTGCAGATTCCTGTTACTGGATGTTCCAAGACAATGCAATGTCATTAAAATGGGCAGTGGAAACACCAGAACCTCTTGGACAGATGGAACGTTGGACATATCCATATGTTATCTCAGTATCCCAGTATGATGTTAGCTTAGCAGCAGATTCTGATGAATTCGATATTCAAAGTAAGGTAGATAATGAATGGGGCGTTGTATTACCTCGTCTATTATTAGCGAAGACAGAAGCAGAATTTGATACTATCTGGGACGCATTTATTCAGAAGAGAAAAGATTTCGGTATTGATACAGTTCTTGCGACGAAGACCGAGATGATGAAGGAAGCAAAATTGAAATTAGGAATTAAGTAATTAGATTAATAAAGCGGATTTTCGCAATCCGCTTATGCTACTTGCTTATAAACCTCATTTCCACTACGTGGATGAGGTTAAATAATATGATATATTGTGAAGGAAAAACAGCCTGTTTAATGGAATATCTACAGGTTGTTTTTCCCATATCAAGCTTTGGTTAGTGACTGTCTGCCTTGCTATTCTACGGAGCCTGATTTTTGACATAACATAACATGCACAAACATAAGTGCAGGAATAGGTGTTACTATGAGAAAACTAAAAAAGCTTTTTTCAGCAATGAAGTTAAATCATAAAATAACAGTTCTGATTATTGGAACCATAGTGATACCTATGGTTATTTTATCTGTTCTTCTTTTTAAAAATATGAGGGAATCCATCATAAAAGAGAAAGTGAAAAATGTTGAAATTAGCATCAATCAAAGTTATAACCATATTCAAAAAAATGTCGAGCTATGTCATATGTCAACACAGGTTATCTTAAACAGTGAAGGCTTTTGGGATAAGTTAATAGAGTTTCAGGATTCTGAAGTTATCGACAAGAGCGAAATCATAAAATTCTCAAAGAACGATGTTCGGAATATTGAACGGCTGGTAAACAGTAATCCATATCTTTATCAGATAAGAATCTACATAGCAACTAAAAAAGTACCGGAAATGATGCCAGTTCTTTATCATATGGATCGGCTTGATAATTTCGATTGGTACAAAGAAGATGATACACGTAAGATTTTCTGGAATTTTGATTATGACGGTACTATTTTCCCTTATTATGTATTAAAGCCATCAAAACATATTGTATCACTTACAACACGTGTTAAGGGAACCAAGAAAAAGGTAGATGCCCTGATCGAAGTAGCAACGAAGATGGATGTTTTATTTCCGGATATTTACGAAGCGGATGAAGAACAATGGACCTGTTTTGTAGATGAGTATGGAACGTACTTTTATGGAGAAGGGGACTCGAATCAAAAGTGGGTTGAATTTGCAGAGGGAGTATTCAAAACAATACCAAAGAATACCAAGGAGTCTTATTATTACAATATGTACCTTGATGAAGAACCAGTTGTAGTCGGCTATATACCGCTAGATCAGTTTAATGGGCATTTGCTAAAGATTGTTTCTTTAAAAAATGCATTTCAAGATATCAATGAAAGAAGAAATGTATTTCTCTTTGGATTCACTGGAGGTGTCGCTATATTAATTTGTGCAGCGAACTTCTTGGTTCAATTGGTACTTCGTGATTTTTATCGGGTAATTCATACCGTTACGAAAGTAAAAGAAGGAGATTTATCTATACGAGTTCCAGTCGATTCCTCTAATGAAATTGGACAATTAAGCGGTCAGATTAATGATATGATGGATACGATTACCTGCTTGATGGAGGATCAATTAAAGAGAGAACTTTTAGTGAAAGACAGTGAGATTAGAGCCCTACAAAATCAAATCAATGCTCATTTTATCTATAATGTACTGGAATCCATTAAAATGATGGCTGAGATAGAGGAACGATACGACATTTCAGATGCAGTTACCTCTCTTGGCAAGTTACTACGATATAGTATGAAATGGGTATCAAAAAATGTAACGGTAAGAGAAGAGGTTGACTATATTAAAAATTATCTGGCGCTTATAAATCTTCGATTTGACTATGAAATCTATTTAAGTATCAATATGCCAGAAATTATTTGGAGTCAAGAGATACCAAAGATGTCATTACAACCAATCATAGAAAATGCAATTTATCACGGAATTGAAGAGATTGCGGAGGATACGAGTATCTATATGAAGGGGATTTTATTTGAGGATTATTGTACGATAGAAATTACGGACTCAGGTAAGGGAATGACAGAGGAAGAGGTTAGAATACTTCAACAAAAAATTTCCGGTGAGATTGAAACGAGTGGAAGCTCCGGGAATGGGATAGGGCTTAAGAATGTACAAGATCGAATCAAAATCAGTTTTGGAGAACCTTACGGAATTAGTGTAGCATCAAGGAAGGGTTTGTTTACCAAGGTTATCGTAAAGATACCATTGATCCTAACATAGGGAGGAGGGAATTCCATGAAGAAGCTTTTGATTGTAGAGGATGAAAAAATGATCAGGCAGGGGATAAAAAGTATCGCAATGCGTGCACCTGTTCCGATTGAGCAAATTATTGAATGTAAAAATGGGGTAGAAGCACTTGAAGTAGTAAAAAATGAAGTAATCGATGTCATGATTACTGATATTCGTATGCCCGGGAAAGATGGAATAACGTTAGTAAAAGAAATTCAGGTTTTGCCACATGTGCCTAAAACAGTCGTAATTAGCGGCTATGATGATTTTAATTATGCAGTTGAATTACTGCGTTCCGGAGCTAAAGATTATTTATTAAAACCAATCGAACGTGAGAAAATATTCGATGTATTAACAAAATTAGAAAAAGAACTGTGTGAAGAGAAAGAAGAGGCGGAAAAAAGAAATCTTATATGGCAGCAGCAGTTGCGTTATTGCATGTTAGGAGAAACAAGCTTAGATAGTTGTAAGGTAACCTTTGAAGAATTTTTACAAAAGGAAAGGTATCTTTTATGCTGCACTAATATTTGGAGAGAGGATTGGTTAGAGGAAACGAATATATTAGGATTAACCAAGATGCAACATCAGAATATTTACATAATGAGGGGATCACAAAAGCAACTTGCACAGAAGGTTTTTTGTGAAGATTATATTGGATTTAGCGAGGAGCATACAAAATTTGAAGAATTAAAGATTGCATTTAAAGAAGCATTATTTGCAAGAAAGCAATCCTTTTATCAGGAGAGTCACCAGATTGATTATAAAGATTGTAGAAGTAATCTAATGAAGAATGA
>DPVV01000566.1:0-1049 GCA_003526525.1 Lachnoclostridium phytofermentans
TTAAATAAACCGCACACCAATCCCTAATTCTCCAAACTAAATTTATATATTGTATAGTTATTCGATTTAGAAACTTTTTTAAAATATTCCTTATTTGATTTTATATCATTACAATCCAAGTTTAGAAATATTTTTAATAATTCACAAAATCCTTCTTCTACTATAGTTACATCATCCTCAATTAATAAATCATTCACTTTTTCTTTGTCTAACCTCAATTTGATTATATTTTCAAATTTGTTTAAATCTAGATGTGATGGTTCTATATCATAACAATCTAATCCATCTCCAACTGTATGTTTTGTAATTATGTTTCCGTTTTTAATAAGAACGACACTAAAAACATCGTCATCAAGATTTCCGGTTGCTAATATTGGGTTATCTATGTATTTAGAGAGGTTTATTCCTTCTTGTTCAATTGTTTCCAATGAAAATGCTTCATCATAAATTGATATAAATTCATCTTTAATCAAAATGATTCTAGAAGATTTTCTAGCAGAATCCAATAAATCTCTAACCACGATTAATTTATCTGCCAATATCTCCTTAAAATAATCCGGATATCTATCACTGATAATTACTTCTCTATTAGAATTATCATTATAGTACTTTTTTAATTGTTCAATGATATTTTCCGAGCTTCCTGCTTTTATATGTAAGCTTGCATATTTTGTTCCCACTTTATTCCTTCTCCTTCGTTTAAACACAAATACAATAGCATTCGGTTCTTGATGGAATACTCCATCAAGATAAGTAGAACTACGTTTTATTTTTGTATCACTCCGCTACCATCAGTCATCGCGATCATATTAGCCCATTACCAAATTATCTGTCAACCTGTGAAAAGCAGATGCCGCGTACGTTTCAGCATAGTCAGAGTTATCACAAATGTTAAGTGCTTTTTCAAACCATGTTAAAGCATCTTCATACCTATCCTGCCTGAAAAATGAAAGTGCCAAATTATATACAGTCGCATAATCGGATTTTAATTCACAGGCTTGTCTGAAATTTTTGCTTGCTTCTTCGTAATCCTTAACTTCAAAGGACAT
>DPVV01000566.1:1093-7705 GCA_003526525.1 Lachnoclostridium phytofermentans
TTCCTTAACTTCAAAGGACACATTTCCTAATGCTATCAATGTAAGATTCGATTTCTGGTATTTCTCGGCCTTTTTCAAATAGCTTACACCAAATTTTTTGGCATTGTGACCGCTATTATCCGGCTTGAATAGTCCTTCATAAACATGAAATACTCCCAAATTGTTAAGGGTAGCGAAGCAATGGGTTTTCTTAGCATTTTGCCTAAACAGGGTTTGCGCTTTATATAACTCATTTTGACTTAATGCTTCTAGCGCAGATTGGTTAATTATTTCAAAATCAGTATCCAGAAATATCGCCTCCTTCATTACGATGTCACGCCTGCAAAAAACTAAACTACCACCAGTTGCTGGAGCCGTACACTTCATAATCCTCTTGTGTTGCAAAAACTTCGACTACCCATTGACATTTGCATTGGTGATGGATAGACCTTTCTAGCTGCACCATTGCATACAATTTGAATGTTTATGTTTTCTAGCTCTTTCCTTAATGTCTGAAGTGCTGAAAAGAAATTCTCACTTTTTAAGTTTATTTTTTCACCGTTAATTGTTGTCTCTATGAGAAGCATCTCTTCATTATCGGGGGCTTCTACATACAAAAATAAATCAACAAAAGTCGATTTCTCCTTATTAAGTAGTAATTTAACGATCTTCTTTTCAACTTCCATTTATCTACCTCCTGTAAAATGCGAGAACATTTTTTAGGATTTCCTCACCTATAACACTAAATTAATCTTGTTAAAGGCGTAGCGATCCGAGTTCCGTCGGTATTCTTCCACTGAGACCAAGTTGGAACTATCAAATTCATATGTAACTGTTCCATTATCGCTGATAAGTTTTAAAATAGAAAATCCATATGGCCATGTAATTGCGCACTCCCATAAATATTCATCATAATGCTTTGACCTATCTGCTTTCCACGCTCGAAGTTGTAGCACTTACAGAATAAATTACTTTTTCTGGATTTATTCGATTACTCAAGTATTATATATGTCGTCCTGCTTATATTTGCATGTAAGCTGATTAGATTCTACCCAATACTTTATCAGCCTCAATTTGAAGTTTCATAGTTTTAGGACCCATATATTTTTTTGCTACCCCTAGGAGTGTTCTATCATTACCCAGTATTTCCAATGCTGTAATTGAAAAAATGTTAATTAAGTAAGTATCTTTGCTATTAGATACTTCTTCAAAATAATCAAAAATGCATACTAACAGCCTGATATTTCTTTCCTCACTTATTAGCTTAACTATTTCCGGCATGAAAACGTCCTCAATTATGACAGTTTCTAATACCTCCCCATTATCCTCAATGGATTTCCTATACTCCTTACCTGTTGAAGGTAAAAACTCTAACATTGTTTTCAAAAACTCTTCGCATTTTTCCCTCATAAATACAAACTCCTATATTAAATCTTCAGCGCTGATACGTTCACCATTATCAAAAGTATATATCGTCAATATCAGTCATCATCAATACCTGTGTGGATTCCTGATTGGTATCATTTATGTAGTTGATAACTTCAAAGATTTCTAAGTTAGTTAAGTCACAATCATCACCCTGGTCTGGTATTATCCGGTTGTAATTCAATAAATAACCATCTATAATGTAGGAATGTCGAATGTTTTTAGAAAAGGAACTATTTTCGTATGAACATATATTTAAAAATAAAATCAGTAGGCAAGCGGCGCCCAATATTAGAGAATACTCTTTATACACTCCCTGATGACATTACTACCTTGCGGCAGTTGATTGAAACGGTGGTACGGCAAGAAGTAGAAAAATACAACAATCGCGGAATTGATAATATGCTTGTACCGTTTCTTACTGAAAGCGAAATTTCCGATCAAAGCACAGCTGGTAAAATAGGTTTCGGTCGTATATATTCAGATAAAAAAGCTGATTTCGAAAAAGCTGTGGAAACAGCGTTGCAAGGCTTTGAGGACGGTTTGTTTCGTATAATAATTGGTGATATGGAAGCAACCGAACTTGACGAGCCGCTTACCATTCATGAAAACGATATACTTACCTTTATCCGCTTAACCTTTCTCGCAGGGCGGTTGTGGTAACTCGCTTTATAAAAATAACCTTGAAAACGGAGAGATAAACAAAATGGCAGATAAAGAACAATCAAAAAGAAATCCGGCCATTATTGCGGAATATGAACGGAGGGCTAAAAAGCTGAGATTTGGTGCGTCCGGTGACCTAATAAAGGCAATTTGGAACGAATTTGGCGATTCAAAAAATCTACATCTGGAATACCACTGGAGGAAAGGTGATGCTCTAAACGCTTTTTATGATTCTTATAGGGCGTTATGCGGACGTCCGGCTAACAATTGCGAAACAATAAATGAATTTTTCTGTTCTAAATTGATCTCTGCATTACAATCATTCTTTGGAAAAGAAGAAACCTCAAGAATCCGTGAAGAATGCGCACTTGTAATGAAATGTCCTTACTCCCATTCTAATTACCGCCCGTCATACCGTTCACGCCGAGCGGGAGAATATGCCGAAACTTTCTTTATGGTAATGGTCAATGCCCTTGACTTTATATGTTTCGATATGACGTTAGAACAAGCGTTGACCGTAAAAAGTGAGCCGTTTTCTTACGGTTCCTATGAACACTTACAGTATGTTATCAACTCACACCCGTCCGGTTTAGACAACCGTATTGCGCTTGAGTTGTGTAATGGGAACGAAAAAATTCTCGCCTTAATTGAAGAAGCCATACTTGGTGACAACAGCGAAATTCAGATAAGCAATATTCTCATATCGGGTATCGTTAAAAGCGATAACAAACGTGCATTGGAGCTTTTGGGTAAGCTGCTCCTCGCCGCAAAAGGACAAGAGGGCTTGCGGCAATCCATTTTAGAAACCTGCGATAGCGGAACGCTTGACAGCCATATTTATTTTATCCGCATGATTTTAGAAAACGACCTGTGCCGTTTTTCATCCGTGGTTCGGGCGTTTGATACGTGGTCGGGATTGGGATTCGGCGACCAAAAGCAAAAAATTGTCGAAAAGTGTATATCGCTTGCATTAAAATATTTATCCGATGAAAAAGCGATTGACGCGGGACTTGATTCAAGCGACACACCAGAAATCTACCTGGCATTGTGGGCTCTTTGCTGCTGTGATATTTACAGAGCGACCGAAAGCGCTTGCCGATTGCTTAGCAGCCCAGAAAAATACAAGCGATTGGTCGGATGGTATTTTATTACCCATACAAATGGTGATTCCTATCGTCATAATATTGCGGTAAAATATCTTGATATCCGTGACCCAGAAGAACTGGCCTGGGTTTGCACCAATTTACATATAAACAGAGAAGCGTATTTCAGTGGGTATCATTGGGACAAAGATAATGAAAGATCGGCAAAAACGAAAACCTATTCTGATGATACTTATCCGACGGATAAAGCCGGGCGCATTTTGTTGTTTAATCAATTAGCCGATATAGCGGAATTTATCGGCAAAAAGAATACGAAATTCGCTGAGAGCGTTTTTCCGTGGTTCACTCAGGAGTTAAACGCTTCCGCTCCCTGCGGCGTTATGCTGGGTCTGGCTGCTTATGACCGTTCTGTCGATCTAACCCGGCAGATAACAAATTTTATTCCGATAATGAACGTGGATCAAAGACTGTCTTATTACAGCCTGCTTTTGAATCCCGAAATTCCAGAACAGAGAGCCTTTTTATTAGAAGGACTATCAGATAAAAGCCAGACCGTGCGCGAGCGTGTGGTCAACCGGCTTCAGTATTATCCGCTTAATAGGGCGGATATAGAGCGACTAACTGAAACGCTGATCACCCAAAATGCCGATTTACGTAAGGGAATCATCACGTTATTTGATAAACAAAAGGAATCACTCATCCGCCCAGCCATTGATTCATTGCTGAGTTTCCAAAACAAAAAACAGTTGATTGCTGGAGTGGAATTGCTAGATGTTTTTTCAAAAAAGAATCCTTCTTTGCAAACCGAATATAAAGAAAAAATATCTACGCTAACAACATCCGAAACTGTTTCACAGGATGTGTCGATTCTTCTTGAAAAAGTCGCCCCGAACAACCAGAAAAAAGAGGGATATAACGAAGAAAACGGTTACGGCTTATACGATCCAGCTACAGAGGCTTTCGACTGCGCTGTTTATGCTGCCAAACGTCCGTCTGTGTCCTTTATTAGCGACGATGAGCTTAAATCTTTAATTGTGCCGGACGAAAAAGAAGTTTTAATGCTGTATGGCAGGATTGCCGATGTGTTCAATAAATACCGAGATTGTGAATACGAAGCCGAGAACTGGGACGGCACACGGGAAAAGGTTTTGTTAAATAATAACCAACATAGGATATATCCGCTGGCTGGGAGTACGCAATTAGGAGATGGCAGAGATTATAAAATTACCGATTATCCGCTGGCCGAAGAATGGCTTGCAGCTGCCGGAGAATTTGCGACAGATAAAACAAAATTGGTGTCGTTACTCAGTCTTTGGAATATAGGTTATAGGTATAATAAAGTTTATAAAAAATGGTTCCGTGATTTATTTGCCGGATATCCGATTGATGAAAATGAACATAAGTTTGAGAAAAAAATAACCGAACATTATAAAAATTCAAGAGTCGATGTTTTCAAGGTAACTCAAATTTTAGAAGCCATTCTAAATACGGGGGAATTAAATCTTTTTGATTTTGTATTTTCCGCATATGTCAACCTTGTTCGGAAAGTGCCGGAGAATCAACTGGGTATGGAATACGAAGAAGATAATAAAAAAGCACAACATCATTATTATTCACCATATCCCGTCCCAAACGGCGGCGTCCTTTCCGCGGATTATTTGAATTATTGGAGGGATTTGGCACACAGGTACACAAAAACCGACGCCCAATTTGCGTCCTATTTCAATGAGATGTGGTATGAATATCTCGCGGCGGATAAACAGAGTTTTTACGGTCTTAATCATAAGCATATTTTCCGCGCGAATCAAATGGGATTGATTTCGGATGATGCTGTATATTTGTATTTTACCGCCGGAGTTGATGCTCCCGAGCATATGCGAATTATAACAGGCCCTTATAATGGTGGGCGGGAACTACTAATGAAATATCCTATTGCAAATGAATTGTTAGAAAAGGCAATAGATCGTATTGTTACCCTTGAGGAAAACCGGGGCGAGCTTCCCACCGCACTGTCGAATGTCGCTTCTCAAATAAACCATTTTGACGGCGGAGCGCAGCATTTTGTAAATCTTCTCGCCGCGCTAGGCGATACAGGGTTTCACAGAGGTTATACCTATTATTATTCAGGGCGTGGAGAGCTTACAAAAAAAGAAGGACTAAGCCAACTACTTCGTTGTTGCCAGCCAAAATCGGGCGACACACCAGAAATATTAAACCAAGCATTAAAAATGGCCAAAATCTCGGAGAAGCGAATTATTCAAGCGGCAGTGTATGCTCCGCAGTGGGCAGAGTTGCTGGAAAAGGCAATGGACATTAACGGTTTGAAATGTGGAGTGTGGTTCTTTCATGCCCATATAAATGAAAACTTTACAGCTGGAAAAGAAACCGAAGTCGCTATATTCTCAGCCATTACCCCACAGCAATTTAATGACGGTACTTTTGATAAGGATTGGTTTTATGATGCATACCATGCCCTTGGTGAGAAGCGGTTTAGTGAGCTTTACAAAAACGCAAAGTATATCACCAATTCCGGCAGTACCCACAGACGTTCTCAGTTATACGCCGATGCTGTTCTTGGTAAGTTGGGCAAAGATGAAACGAAGACCGAAATTATCAACAAAAGGAATCAAGAAAAACTTCGGGCTTTTTCCTTAATCCCTCTTGATGAACAAAATAAAAACGACGCTCTGGAACGTTATGAGTTAATCCAGAAATTTAAAAAAGAAAGCCGACAATTTGGTTCTCTGCGGCAGGCCAGTGAAGGTAAGGCGTGTGTGATTGCTTTGGAAAATCTTGCGATCACAACCGGATATGGTAACGCTGACCGAATGACATGGGCACTTGAAGGTGCTAAAATCGAGCAGTTGCGTCCTTTGATGGAGCCTCATGCGATAGGTGATACCGAAGTCTGGCTAAACATCACGGATGACGGAATGCCCGAACTCAATGCTCGAAAAAATGGCAAGCCACTTAAAACCTTGCCGAAAGAATTAGCTAAAGACGTATACGTAGCCGAGCTAAAGGAAGCCATAAAACAGCTACGCGACCAAAAACGACGCGCGAAGCTCAGTTTTGAAATGGCTATGGTTTCCCGCGCAGGATTCAGTATTGCAGAAATCACAGGACTTTTGAATCACCCTGTTTTGCAAGGCATGATATCCGTTTTAGTTTTTGTAACAGGAGATAAATTAGGTTTCCCCACACTTTCCAAAAATTCACTTGTACTGATTGACACGTCCGGAAAAAGTCAAACACTAAATAAAGATGATATACTGATAATTGCACATCCTCATGATTTAATTACTCAAAAATGTTGGAGTAAATATCAACAATATCTATATCATAATAAAATCATTCAACCATTTAAACAAGTATTCCGTGAATATTATCCTGTAACTGAGGATGAACGAAATGCAGGGAATGTATCCCGAAGGTATGCAGG
>DPVV01000567.1 GCA_003526525.1 Lachnoclostridium phytofermentans
ATCTTTGGTGCTTCATTCCAGGCTGCTTCGATTGAATGAGTTAAGATACTATCTTCTCCTAATTTGATTGTTTGCTTTACAATCATTTCCGGGGTCACTTGGGAAAGTTCCTCCGGTGTCATCTCTCGAATCACAACATTGTCAAAGATAATATCATGAGGATTGTTTTGGTTCGATGTTATCAAATCTCCCTTGGTTACATTTCCAAGTAGAAAATTTAATTTTGTTTTTCCGGATACAGGGGCATCATATCGGAACTTATAATGAGAGGTATTTGCTCCTAATACTGCGGTGGATAAAGGATTGGCACCGTTTTTCACACCAAGCTCTATGGTAAATGGTCTGCGTATCGTGGCACTTGCATCAAATTCTAACACATAAGATTTTCCACCTTCCAATGGAATATTCTCCTGATAAAGCTGTAAATCCCAAGTGTTTCCCTCATGCCATATAAAATGAACCTTTGCATTTTTTTCTGTAGCGTCTATAGTTCCACAGCCATTTTGAAAATAAGTGCCCCAGCCTTCTGTTCCATTGTCAAAAGAACCATTGACTACGAGATTTCCACTGCTCTCCATTACAGATTGAACTAGAGCATTCGTTGAATCATAACCATCTGCTGTTGCTTGTATGGTATAGGCACCGGCTCTATCAAATAATTCAGATCTTAAAGTAACCGTTTTTGCTGCTTTATTAAGACTAACAAGATTGCTATCGACAGGAACATTATTGATAGAGAACCTTATATTTGCTGCATTTTCCCATCCGGATTTTTCATAATACCTTAGGATAATATCTTCGGATACCTTTGGCGCGGCTTGAGAGCTAACCAAAAATGCCCCCTGCAATAACGGTTTATTTGTAACATACAACTCCACATCTTTTACATAAAACCTGCAAGTCTCACTAAACGCCCCTAGCAGATACTTAAGTCCAAGGTTTCCTGAAAACCCTGCTGTAAAGTTATAAGTATATTCATGCCATTCCTTTGTGATATCAAAGCTTGTATCCAGTACACTTGCCCAGTCACCACCCTCACGCTGTATTCTAATAATCGGAGTCTGAGTCTGATCACTTGAGGTTCTCGCCTTAAACTTCATTGTGTAATTTAATCCCTTAGCAATATCAACACCTGGGTACATTAGCATCTTATCGTAATTATTTATACACCTGGCACCAACTGCATAGCAAACATTTTCACCATTTTCAGACTCTACAGCATAGTCAGTTTGCGATACAGTCCATCCTGCGGTTCCTGCTGAGAAATCTCCATTGCCTACCGGATAAATTTTCACACCTTCATAACTTACGTTATTGTCAGTCAAGCGCTTCATGGAGATATCATCAAGCGTAATAATATCTGTATTTCCACCTACATAGATTCTTAACTTTGACATCTCATCTGAATCAGTTCCCATTGTAAAAGTTAATTCGCATGGGGTCATAGTAGAGCCTATCTCATATTCCTTACTTCCATAGACGATCATGCCATTTTCACTTAAAAGTTCTAACTTAACCGTACCGGTATGTTCCGATTTTGCATTGAATTTTACCTGATAGATATCATTTTTTAATAGATTTAACCCTACTTGTTCTATAAAAGAATCTGATAAAGAAACGTTAAAACCCGATAGTGTTAGAGCCCTTTCTAAAGCGTTAACATTACCTGTTGCTCCAACCACTCTCCAAAACTGCATACGCGTTGCATTTCCCTGATCAAAGGTTCCATTATAAATATGCTCTCCATTTGTAAGTGGTTGCTTTGGGGCATCCTCTGAAACATCTCCAATTAACTCTAATACTTCAACTTTTACATTTTTAATCGATACAGGAATGTTACTAAGTCCCATATTTAACTCTAGCCTTCCTGTAGTGGAGTCTTTGCTCATATCAAAAGTAAATTGATGTGCCTTATAAGACGTAGATAATGTGGCACTAACTACATCCGAATAAAGACTGAAATTTATCGGATTTGCTACCTTAATTTCCATCGTACGCAAGGCATCTGCTTTTGCATCAAATGATACTTTATAACGATATCCCTTTGTTAATGGAAGCTTATGTATCATCTGAACGGAATAAGTCTGGCTTCCCTGTGATGATATAGCTATTCTTGCAGAATCGTCTTCCTGTTTTTCTGCAATCGCATCCCCCGAAAAATCAGGCAAACAGACCAAATCCCATCCATTGGTACTATTATTCGCATAATCACTTGTCACTTTGTGAATCGAATCAAAGGAACCAGTGATAAGATTAGAACCTATGGCAACTCCCTCCGGAAGAGGATCTGGTAGCACGGCTGGAGGCAATACATTTTCATCATATGTCTTCCCTTCCAAGTCATAAACTCGCACATAATCTATCTTCATCTGTCTGGTATCCAGTGTAGTATCTAGCTGTCCGCCATCATAATTTCCACCGACAGCCAAATTAAGCAAAAGATAAAATTCCTGATCAAAAGGTGCTGGATAAGTATAATTTACAGGATTTCCATCTCTTTTTGAATACCAATCGCTTGTTTCATAATAAAGAATGTCATCCACATACCAACGCATAACGCCCGGTAACCATTCTAAAGCATAGACATGTTCGTCCGTGATGCGAAAAGATTCTTCGGTATAGTTATCACCCATGTATTTGTTGTTTGGCCATGATCCGCCATAGTGGAGTGTTCCGCCCACTTGATTCAAAAGTCTTCCCCTTGCTTCCATAATATCAATTTCACCGGACAGCGCCCAGCTACCATATTTATCGTAAGCCGGCATCATCCAAAAGGCTGGCCAGTATCCTGTTCCTTCTGGCATAGAAATTTTCGCTTCAAAACGTCCATATTTTTTAGTAAACAAGGCGGGTGTTCCTTGTTCGGATACATCGATGGAACCCTTGGTCCAGATTCTTCCTGAAGTATAAGAGGCTCCTTGATATTTGCTACTATCTTTATTCTTCTTTGCAGTAATTACTAGCTTACCATCTTCAAAGCTCACATTATTTCCGTCATCGGTGTAATACTGTAGTTCACTGTTTCCCCAACCCGCAATTCCATAGGTTGATCCATCACCGACCTGATATCCCCATTTTGTCGTATCAAGTTCTGTTCCATTAAACTCATCCTGCCATACCAGCTTCCAAAGGTTATCGTTTGTACCATCATTGGTAACAATAGTATCTCCTATCACAGGAACAGACTCTTCTGGTATTTGATCTGATGCCCTTGCTATATTTGGTACAGCAGAACATAATACCATACTTGTACAAAGACAAATTGACAGAATCTTTTTACCAAGGTTACCTTTTGTTTTACTCCTCATAATATACCTCCTTCTTACATATCGCAGTTCCTAAAATTCCATGCTATGGTAGACCCCCTTGCGTTTCCTTATAGCATGAAATACAACTGATGAAATCAGCTACTTCCTATAGTAAAATACAACCACGCAAGATATCAGTGGTTGTATTTTATAGAAGGTACATATTTTTTAGATTGAACACTTTTGGGACAAAATTCATCACAAAAAAGGGAAGCAAAGCTTCCCTTCCATTACATGTATCCATAACTTTTAAAATTGTATCTCTGTAAACCTATTTCTGACAATGCTCACAAAAGTAAATTGTGCCACCCATATAATTAGCCTTTCTTATTTCCTGTCCGCATTTTGTACATGGGGTTAGATAGGTTTTTCTGCTTAGATAAGTAAGATACTTTCCTTCTTCACCAAATATATCTTTTTCAGTATCTCTGCCGCCACCTTCCACCATATCACGAAGAACACTCTTTATCGCAGAGAATAGATTTAATAATTCTTCTTCCTCTACATTCTTCATCTTCCTCTTTGGATGGATACCTGAAGTAAAAAGAATATCCTGAAGTACTCCATTCCCTAATCCGGGTATTCTTTGTTCAGTTGCTAGAAATGCTTTAGCGGATAAATTCTCACATTTATCGGTATATAAGGACCTAAAATAAGTATAATCAAATTCCTCCGATAATGGATGAGGTTTATCTATTGCTCCCTGATAATAATTATTCTTAAATTCTCCCTCAGTAAATGCCCAAATCCCACCATACATCATGACTGTCACTACTAATGCAGAATCATCTTCAAATTCTATATATAACTGATGCTTTTTTGGAGCTTTATTCCTATCAGCATAATAGCGTATGGATGTTCCATCTGTAAATACGATTTTACAATCTTCTGCTTTAATTTCTAACATGCCTCCACATGGTCTTGCCGTTTCTATGGTCTTACCAGATAGAAGTTCATCATAATTTTCTGGATTTCCATGATACCATGCAAAAGAGTGCGGTGATTGATTTGCTTTAACATAACGAATTACTTTACCTACAAGACTTTCATTTATTTCCTTTGATAATACTATACTTTCCGGTATTTCAAGCATAAAAACCTCCTCATGTAATGATATGTTCCGCTGGATAGTGCTTTCTAATCAATATTATAAACTAGTTTACATAATCTGTCATTCTCCTTTTTCATTCTATAGCTAATACGCCCAGTTTCTCTTATCATTTCATGGATGAAAAATATGATATGAGTTTCATAAGTAAAATTATTGATGCTATCATGCACAGTCAAGTTGTTTTTCTAAGTTTAGTTAACGAGGAGATTATCTTCTGAAACTTCACACCGCACTGTTCCCTAAATGGGAAGTTGTTACAGGCAATAAAGGCTGTTGTTTATCAGCTCAATTTAATTAGCGAGTGAGCCGATTGTTAACAGGTCGTAGATCAGTATGAAACAAAGGCTTACTATGATAAAGTGAATAATCATAGTAAGCCTTTCATTATACCCACGAAAGTAATAGCATTGTTGAAAAAAATTTAAAGGAAAGAAAACTAAAACGTTATTGATTATCTGATTTTAAAAATCTCTTTTCCTCTTCCTTTAAATCTAATCCAAGTGTTCCGCCTGGATTCATATTATACCCAGGATCAAAATAATCCTTAAGAATCTTAAATACTCCATATTCTTTTCTACCAAGCTGACCTTCTAACCAAGGTGCAAACATTTTACCTATTCCGTGATGATGACTCATCGCTGCACCGGATTTCTGAATTGCATCAAGGATAGTGCTGTGATATGCTTTAAACTTTTCAGCATCACTTAACTTGGTAATAAAGATAAAATAAAGGTTTGCTCCCTGTGGGTAGCAATGTGACATATGAGTTGTAACAATGGTGTTTGGTAATTTGTGGCAAATTTCTCTAACATCCCTATGTACCTGTGCCATATTGGACCAGTTCACAGTACATTCTAATGTATCGGTTGTTATACCAAAGTCCATTAAAGTATCTCTAAGGTATGGATCATTAAATCGGCCTTTTTCCCAGCTCTTCGTTACAAATGAGGTTAAACTCATGCCGCCATATTTTTTTGCAATTCTTTTAATATTCTTCGCTACATTTTTAGAAAATCCTTTTTCTCCATCTGTAAATCCTATAAATAAGCAGCGTTCCATATCCTTATATCCCCTAATATCAAAGATCTTATGTAAAGGAGTATCATCTACATTGTATAAACGAAGCATTAGATTTGTTTCTTCGGGGTCAGATAATCTAAAAACAGAAGAAAATCCTGACTCACACTGCATCATTTCTCGAGCTGCCTCCTGCGCTATTTCCCAGTTCTTAAAGATATAAGAAAATCTTTTTCTGTTTTCAGGCATATAGCGAAAGACTTTTAAAGTTACTTCTGTCAAAACACCAAAAGTTCCCTCCCCACCCATCATAATCTGATTTAAGTTTGGACCGGTAGCTTCCATTGGATAATGACTTGTCTGAATCGTTCCAATTGGAGTTGCATATTTTTGTCCCCTTACAATATCAGAGATACAGCCATAATAAGTACTGTTTTGACCAGCACCTCTTGTTACAACCCATCCACCGACACTACTGTATTCAAAAGACTGTGGAAAATGCCCACAAGTATATGCTCTCTTTGCACCAAACAAGGTAGGAGCTTGATTTAATGCCTTTTCTAACTGCGGTCCCGACATACCCGTTTGAACGGTAATCGTTTGATCAATCTCGTTAAAGGAAAGTACTTTGTTATACCTTAGTCTCATATCCAGCGAGATACCACCCTTTATTGGTTCCACACCTCTTGTAACACTACTCCCGCCACCATACACATAAAGAGGTATATTATGTTTGGTACTATACGCGACAATCTGTTCAATCTGCTTTGTTGTATCAGGATAAACAACCACATCTGGTACACAATCAACTCGTCTTTCACGAAGCCTTAATGCATCATAACCGGTCTTTCCATAGGCAACAGCAAGGCGTGGATAATCATCCGTTGTTACAAATTCGTTTCCAACTATATCCTTTAAAGCTTTGATATGTACTTTATCTAAACCACATGGAATATCTAATTTTACTTTCTCCATTCCGATATCACCGGTATATTGTTTGAAATCTTCATCCTTCATCTCAAACTTTTCCTTCATCATCTTATACAATGATTCTTTAGGATATTTCACAAACTCAGGGTCTCCCCAGCGAAAGATAGATCGATAACTGTTTTTTGGTGCTGCTTCTTTCACCCACTTAGGTTCAAATCCTATATATGGTTTACTCATACGTCTTCTCTCCTTGTCAAATGTTTTATTTTTATATAGAGTGGTGATAATCTTGGATAGATTCGTTTATATACATACTGATACAGTTTTTTATAGATGCTATGCTCTTCCATATCTGGCTGAAACGTATCCTTTACATGTACCATATGTGAGATTGCCTCCTTATAGCTTTTAAACTCTCCCATTGCCACAAATCCCGCTATGGAAGATCCCAGACCAGATGCTTCATGTGTCTGAATACGGATGACTGGAAGGGCAAACATATTGGCAGTAATCTGGCAGATTTCATCGCTTTGAGACCCACCACCAGCGACATATATTTCTTTTATCTTTTGCCCCGACCGACGCTCCATACTATACATTCCATCCATTAGGGCAAACCCAATTCCTTCTATAATAGCCCGATAAAGATGAATTCTCGTATGAACATCTGAAAATCCAATAATCGCCCCTTTGGCATTTGGTGTGACAACTCCTGGTGTCCAAAAAGGCTGTAAAATTAACCCTTCACACCCTGGCGGTACTTCTCTAAGTCTTTCATTTAGAATCTTCTCCGGATCACAGCCCCGTTCCTGCGCTTCAACACACTCTTTCATGGCAAATTCACGTTTAAACCAAGAAATTAACCAGTAGCCACGAAAAATCTCAATCTCTGGATTGAACATCCCACGTGGTACCCCAGGATATGCTGGAAGAAATCGCTTTGGTTCAAAGTATTTCTTTGTAGCAAACTGTACCGTCGCAGTTGTACCAAAAGACAATGCAGCTTGATCTTCACTAATTACCGATAATCCCAGCGTTTCACAGCCTTTATCGGAACCAGTTGCAATGAGTGGAAGCCCCTGAGGTATTCCAGATAATTCTTCCATCTGCTTCGTAATCACTCCAATTGTTTCTTCCGTCTGTACCAGATCACACATCTTTAGTTTTGGAATATCACACATACATCGTTTGGGATTATTTTTTGACTGCCAATTCATTTTTTTATAATCAAAAGGAATATGTCCAATCATATTGGCAGGACAATCTTTTAACTGGCCTGTCATTTTATAGTTTAAATAGGTTGGTAACATAACAAACTTATGTGTCTTCGCCCAGATCTCAGGTTCATTCTCCATAATCCAATTTGCAACGGAAACCTTAAATTGCTTATTTAAAGTTGTCTCCATTCCAACTAATTTCATTGCGAATTTGATCCACCACTTAAACGGTTTTACGTGTTTTGTTTCTCTACTGTCTAACCACAATATAACATCTCGCAAAGGCTCATAATTCTCATCCAGACACACCGATGAATCTCGAATGGTAGTCAGTGTTACCCCAATAACATCCTCATAACCATTTAGACTTTTTACTTTTAACTCATTGGATATAGAACATAACGTATCAAAGTAAAACTCAGGCTTTTGCTCTGCCCACCCTGGATTCTTGGAATAGTATGGAGTCTCATACTTATGTTGAATCATATGTACTATCTGCCCCTGTTTATTTACGAGCATTCCACGCATACTTTGCGTCCCCAAATCAAAGGTTAATATCAACGGATTCTTCATCTTTACCCTCTCCTTGATTGAATTCCTATTATTATTCCTTTAATATGTTGCTTGTCGCTATAATATTTACATTTAACCCCAATACATTTTCTATAATAATATCCCCAAGTGAAACAGGTTTCGTAACCACAACTTTATTTAATTCACTCATAACATCAAAGATCTTATCCTTTGGTATCTCTTCGGACACTCTTACTGGAAGTACAGGTACTTTAGGAAAGTTTGTTTTAACCGTAGAACAGATGGTTCGCATTGGATGTATCATCTCACTCTTTGCAAATTCTATGCCCCGCTTACATCGATTTCCTGATACCGTGATTGAATCCCCCATTTCTTCAATCAGCATCGGACAACCATTGGGACAGACAATACAAACAAGTTCTTTCATACTTTTTCTCCTTTCACTTCCACTGTAAGAGTATCTTCTTTTACTAAATGAAATTGACTCATATCCAGCTTGATAGCTTCCATTTCTGGAGGTTTTAAATATGAATATTTTTTTTCAAATATTTGCTTTCCATTGGCTTTTATTGTTACTACGGCCTTCTTTAATACTTGACTGCTTCGGAAATAAAATGTAGCAAGTCTGCTGTCCTGACAGATACTAATCTGTTGTGGTACAAAGTAAAGAAAATCTTTGCCTACCTTAAATGATACTAATTCTTTTGAACCATAGCAATAATTTGCTGCTGATTTTCCTGCCAGTTCCCCACTCTCAGACACATAATCCACCAAATCATTGACATGAAGTGCATTCCCACAAATAAAGATTCCTGGTTCGCTTGTCATAAATTCATCATCACAAACCGGTCCTTTTGTTTTTGAATCGATCTGCACATTCAGATTTTCCGCTAACTCATTTTCTGGAATCAAACCAACTGATAATATTAATGCATCACATTCTATGATCTCTTCTGTCCCAGGAATTGGTACCATGGACTCATCCACCTTCATGATTTCAACTGCTTGTAACCGTTCTTCCCCATAAAGTCTAGTTACCGTGTGTGATAAATATAGCGGAATATCAAAATCATTAAGACACTGCATAATATTTCTTGTTAATCCTGACGGAGTAGACTTTGCTTCATATACTCCGCATACTTTTGCTCCCTCTAAAGTGAGCCTTCTAGCCATAATTAACCCAATATCACCGCTCCCTAAGATAACACATTTCTTTGTTGGCAGCTGACCTAGCAGATTGGTATAGTACTGTGCTGTTCCTGCTGTAAAAACTCCAGATGGCCTCGTTCCATGTATAAAGACTTGCTTTGATGTCCTCTCTCTACAACCTGTTGCTAAGATAATGGATTTTGAAGTATATTCAATCACACCTTCTGTATTTACCACACGAACCAAATATTTATGTTCAAGTTTTTTAATTCCAATCACATAGGTAAGAACATTAAAATCAATCTTTCTTTGATGAAACTCATCGACAAAACGCTCCGCATATTCAGGACCAGAAAGTTTTTCCCCAAATCGAAGTAAACCAAAGCCATCGTGAATGCATTGTTTTAAAATACCACCAAGCCTTCCTTCACGTTCAATTAATAATACTTTAGCACCTTCCTTATTTGCTGATATGGCAGCAGCCAGACCCGCAGGTCCCCCACCTATTACAATAATATCATAGTTTAACATGTGGTTCCCCCCTTTGTATCCCCCAAGGTAATATAAGCATCTGCACTTGATTTTTTCACTTCCTGAATTGAAATGTTCTTATGTTCACTTATAATCTGAGAGACTAGTGGCATACAAAATCCGCCTTGGCATCTACCCATTCCTGGACGAATTCGCTTCTTTATACCATCAACGGTTGGTACTGCAATAGGAGAGTTAAGTGCATCGATAATCTCACCTTTACTGATTTCCTCACAACGACATATGATAATTCCATAGTCTGGATTGCTCTGAATCAATTTGGTGCGCTCTTCACTGGTCATCTCTCTTAACACTGGGATGCCTTTTCGCCTTGGATTGAATTTTTCGTTCTTAGTAACTATCTCCGTTTTTGATAATTCCTTAATGACCATCTTTTCAATATCCAAAGCGACTACTGGTGCTGTCGTTAACCCTGGAGATTGAATGCCTGCACAGTGAATCAGATTCTTTGTCTTTCTTCCTTTCTCAATGATAAAGTCTTCTTCAAATGTCGCTGCACGAACTCCTGTAAAATATGTAATAATGTCTCGTTCCGATAACCCTTTCGCGGTTAATTTCTGTTTATTAAATACTTCTTTTATACTTTTACTTTCTGTTGCAAAATTTTCTTTTTCATAGGTTTCAATTGCATTTGGCCCCACAAGTAAATTTTCATGTACCGTTCTTAAGATACCACCGCCTTTGGTATGTTGCTTATTACGGGTAATTGTCTTAATTGATGCAATTGATTTAACCAGATGTGATGATTTTTTATCCAGTATGGAATTGGTTCCTTTTCTTGGATGAATGGAATAAAATCGATCTTTCGCCATAGCTGCAATATCTTCTGCAAATGTTCCTGCAGCATTGATTACTAACTTTGGATAAAGAATCCCTTTGTTGGTAGTTACACTTACAATCTGATTATCTTTTACATCCATCCCTAAAACCGCTGTATTTAAGGAAACCTTTGCACCATTTTGTACTGCATTTTCTGCGTATGCAATGGTTAATCCATAAGGACAAACACAACCTGCACTTGAATTATATAAGGCAAATGCAAACTCATCATTTAACTCTGGTTCTCGTTTTCTTAATTCCTCTCGCCTAATAATTCTTGTGTCCGTTACACCGCAGATATGTTTTTTCTTCCATGCATAAGCTGCCAATAACGGTAATAAATGTCTTTGTTTAAAACCTACATATTGGCCTCTTCGCTTAAATGGAACATCAAGTTCTTTGCAAACCTTGTCAAAGATTTGATTACCTTGCACCACATAATGTTGTTTTAAACTTCCTTTGTTTAAGTCAACCCCAGGATGCACTTCCCCATCGTTTCGTCCAGATGCCTGCATAGCAAGATCAGCCTCTTTGTCTACTAATAAAATATTCAATTTCCATTTTGATAATTCCCGTGCAATACTTGCTCCTGAGATTCCACCACCAATAATTATAACATCTGGTTTCATGCCTTCAAGCTCTTTTGAAGTTTCTTTTGGAATTCTCATGCCCTGGATATTCGTATCCAATAGCTTAATGTCATTTACTACATGTAATCGTTTATCTTTACTGACGCACATACTACACGCTCTTACAACATCCTCCCAATTTTTTAACTGTCCAGAAACTCGAATGCAATCTTCCTCTATCTTTACCGATACACTTCCAGGAAAGTACTTTTCAAGTTTCTGATTCAGCTTTCTTTCAAAGACTTTTCCGCTCATTCACCCACTTCCTTCCCAGTCGTACACGTGACCGACTCATTTTACTACATATTACCAGAATTATCAAAATGTGTCAATTACTAGTTGATACTTTTATCCATTTTTTAATTATTTTTCTCCTAATTATTGGACAAATGTAATAAAAAAGTATATACTGTTTCAAGATATTGTAATTATGATACAAACTACTTCGAAAGAATTGAAAGGGGATTCTATGGCTGCTCCAAGAAAAGATAATGTCAAAGAATTAATAATTAATGCAACCGAGCAACTGTTGGAAACTCAGAAGCTCTCTGAAATAACGTTTGCTCAAATAGCTTCCAGCGCTGGTATCTCAAAAGGAACACTTTATTATCATTATAAAAATAAGAATGATATTTTATTTGATATAACGGATAAGTATTTGCAACAGCAATGGGATGACTTAATTGCATGGACAGAAAATCCACAAAAAGATACCTCGCTCCATCGTCTTGTACAGTATGTTTTAGAACGAGATGTTGCGAATGTAGGAATGCGTTTGCACTTTTTTTATGATGCTATGCTCGGTAACGAAGAAGTTCGTTCCAAATTGATGCAACGATATTTTGATTTTGCAAATTTAATATCTAAAAAGATAAGCGATCGGAATGAGAATCTTCCCGCAGAATATATTACCTGGCTTATTCTATTAATAAGTGATGGACTCTTTATTCATAAAACGTTGAATAATGATAATTTAGATGTTGATCAGTTTATTAAGCAGAGTGGGCTATTTATGAAGCAAGTGATATCTTACGTAGAAAATGAAAATTAAATGTACGGTGGAAACACGCTCCTTGAGTTTCTCTGAAGTTGTGCTCGGTTCCATCCATATAGGTTGGTATCAGCACCTAAATGATTTACCATTCACTAATATAGCCAGTTTCGTACATAAACGATTCCCCATTCACTAATATAAGCCAGTTCCGTACATAAACGGTTCCCCATTTACTAATATAAGCCAGTTCCGTACATAAACCATATATTTATTTATAATTAAACTTCTTAAAAGACTTGAAAGTATCCTAAAAAAATAAATTTACTGATAAAAAAGTCGCAAGCCCTTGATTTTGGATTTGCGACTAATTAATAAAGCAGGAGACGGGTTTTAATAGAGCCTATTTAAAACTATACTATCTCTATAAATTCCACTCTTTCGGAAGATATGCCTTGGTAGCATCTAACATATCTTCTACCAGTTTTTCAACTTCTTCTTTTGTTGCCATTCCCTTCACTAGCGGGTCTTGCTCAAATGCTTTAACAACCAAAGATTTATCGAAGGTAAGCGCCGCTTCCATAATGTACTCATGATTTAAGATATGTGGCATTGTTAATTTCACAATGTTTTCCGGCATCTCACCAGCCATAATAGGGCGAATGGAATCTCTCTCAAAAACCGCGTTTGTTTCTACAATTGCATTACTTGGAAGGTTTTCAATCTGCTGATTCCTATTGGGAATGTTTACATTACTAATAACTCTTGTCAAACCGCAAAGTGCCTTTATTAATAGGATACCTTCCTCACCAGATGGCTTAAGTTTAATCTCTTCTTCTCCGCTAACCAATCGATGGCTCTTATTTAATCGGTCTTCTAGATCTTTCTTTCTCCAATCGACTGTTGTTAAACCAAATTTCCAATCTGCTACTGTCTCTTTATCCTTTAAATATCTTTTGCTTGGCATAAACTCTGCCAGGTGACGATCACCTGCTGCTGCAATTAAGCCAAATTCATGAAATAAGTCAAACTTTACACGATGCTTACAAGCAAAGGACGCATTTGCCCAATTCTCATCTTTTTCTTCAAATCCTTCTTCAAAATGTTCCTCAATATACTTACGATAAATAGGAAATAAATCAGCCCCCTTGTAAGAAGCATAGTCAAACCAAGTAAAATGGTTGATACCAAGTACATTGACATGGATATCACTTCGATCGATATCATCAATATTTAGTTCTTTTTCTGCAATCCCTTTTAAGACTTTCTGAGTTCCAAATACCTCATGACAACAACCAAATGCCTTAATTTCCGGAAATACATGATACAATGTTTTTACACAAAGAGACATTGGGTTGGTATAATTAATAACCCATGCTTTGGGTGAGTATTCTTTGATTGCATTCGCTATCGTAACAAACATCGGAATGGTACGAAGCGCTCTCATCATACCACCTGGTCCAGCAGTATCGCCAACAGACTGATAAATTCCTAGACGCTCTGGCATATGTACATCTGTTTCCATCTCATCAAAGGTACCAGGTAGTATAGAAATCACAACGAAATCTGCTCCCCTTAACGCCACATCAATCGTGTTAGCTGTTTCGTAGTTCCATTTACCAACTGTTTCTTCTCGTTTGGTTATCATATTACCAATGATTTCATTATTTTTAGCAGCCTCTTGATCGATATCATAAAGAGAAATCGTACCACTCATACTTGGCTCCATAGCTAAATCTGTCATAAAAGTCCATGCCCAGCCACGAGAACC
>DPVV01000386.1 GCA_003526525.1 Lachnoclostridium phytofermentans
AAAATGATATGTAATTTTAGAAATGTAGACGGTTCATAATCAGCTTAAGTATGAAAACGTCTGTGACTCAAGTTTGTAGTCTATGGAAAGGCATGGTTATTAAGATGGTAAAGTATACTAGTGGCTCAGAATTACCGGTTGGTCTAGGTTTAGCACTTGAACAATATAATGCTATGGATCATTTTTTCTCTTTATCTGCGGAAACACAACAGCAGATTATAGATCATACTCAAACAATACAGTCAAAAAACGAAATGCTTAATTATGTTCAATCTATTGTTACAAAATGAAAAAAACTATTTGCTGAGCACAAAAATGGGTTGTCTCATTAGAACGCATATCTAATGAAACAACCCATTTTATTTTAAATCGTTATTTATAGTTCTGCAATCGCTTCGATTTCACAAAGTACACCCTTTGGTAGCGCTTTTACAGCAACACAGCTGCGGGCAGGTTTTGAAGTGAAATAACGTGCATATACTTCATTAAACGCTGCAAAGTCAGCCATATCGGCTAAGAAACAAGTGGTTTTTACTACGTTTGAAAAATCAACGCCTGCTGCTTTTAACAGAGCACCTACGTTTTTACAGCTTTGTTCCGCTTGTGCAGTGATTCCTTCTGGTACTTCACCATTTGCTGGATCAACCGGTATTTGGCCAGAAGTATATACCATGTTATTACTGATAAATCCTTGTGAATATGGACCGATTGCACCAGGGGCATCGGTTGTTTTTATTTCTATCATAATTTTCTCTCCTTCTTGCGCATTATTTGCACATTATGGAGTTTGTGTTTTGTCGCAAACTCTATAAGGCTGTTGAAATTTTGCATGTAATCATTGTATCATTAGCATGCGTTTTCCAACAGCCCTTTCTCTCCTTTACTTACTCTTCCTATTCTATGAGATTTATAAGGAGATAACAATACCTAAATAACATCCGTACCCTTCTTACGAAGTACTACACCAGAACGATTGCCGGTATGTTTGCCCCCCGATACGGTGAGTGAGCCGTTAATCATCACATATTCAATTCCTTCTGGATATTGTGCTGGTTCAGTGAATGTTCCCTTGTCAATAACTGTCTCTGGATTGAAGATCGTGATATCCGCAAAATAGCCTTCGCGAAGTTCACCACGGTTTACAATATTAAAGGTAGTTGCTGGTTTTTTAGTCATTTTGTAGATAGCTTCTTCCAAAGAGAAAGTGTTATCTTCTCGAACATATTTTCCTAAGATACGTGGGAATGCGCCAAATACACGTGGATGAGGCTTACCGCCTAACAAACCATCGGTGCAGGCATTCATTTCTGGACGTTTCATGAAGAGTTGAACATGCTCTTCTGTGCCGTAGAAATCTACCATTCCAACTGCATTTTCTTCTTCTAGTAATAAATCAAAGGTAGCTTCATATGGATCTTTGCCACGTAGCTCACCCAACTGTATCAAGCTCAAGCCAATCGCATCTTCGTTCTTTTTGGTCTTCACGCTGGTAACGAAGATTTGATCAAGGCCGGCAAATTCCACGAAATTGTCCCAACCAGGGATACCGTGTTCGATATCGTAAACCATTTTCTTACGAAGTTCATGATCCGCAAGGCGTTCGATAACTTTATCAGTACCGCCATCATGTACCCAAGGTGGCAGGATAACACCAAGCATTGTACTTCCAGCTACATATGGATACTGGTCAAAGCTAACGCGGATTCCTTCTTTTTTCGCTTTCTCAAGCAATTCTATAACTTTGTCAATCTTATCCCAGTTTTTCTTACCGCATACCTTAAAGTGAGAATAATGGATCTTTACACCAGACTCACGGCCAATCTTGATAACTTCTTCCATTGAATCGAGAATGGTATCTGCTTCGCTACGCTGATGAATTACAAAAATACCATCGTATTCTGCTACTACTTTACACATTTCAATAATTTCTTTGGACTCGGAATAAGCACATGGCATATAGATAAGACCAGTAGAAAGGCCGACAGCACCTGCTTCCATTTCTCTACGGGTGATATCACGCATTTTTTGGAGTTCCTCATCATTTGGAAGGCGATTTTCTAGACCAATAGCTTCCATACGGATATTGCCGTGAGGTACTAGGTAGCATTCATTCAATCCTGGTTTAACCTCTTCGATCATTTTTAAGTAGCCTTCTGTATTTTTGAATTCCCAATTGATTTCGTCACTGTCACCATCAAGACCAGCAAGATTTTTACGCCATGGGCTGATATATTCAACCGGAAGTGGTGCCATCGAAATACCGTCTTGGCCTAATACTTCGGTAGTAATGCCCTGTCGTACCTTTGGAGCCACTTCAGGCTCAATCAGAATACGTAAATCACTATGGCTGTGAGTATCAATGAAACCAGGAGCTACAACAAGTCCAGTTGCATCAATTACTTCCGCGTCACCTTCGTCCGCTACAGTTCCAATTTTAACAATTTTTTTATCCTCTACAAGGATATCTGCTGTAAATCTTTGATTACCAGTACCATCGATAATCATACCATTTTTAATTAATGTTTTTGCACTCATAAAATTTACCCCTTCCAAATCCTTATAATATTAGTCATTTGTAAATTCAATTGGTGGAGCAGGTTCTACACCCATTTTCCGTTCGATTATAGAAATCATAAAAATAACAATAAAAGCAGCAACACCACCTGGAACTATAGCGCTTAATCCCCATGGGTTCTTTAAAGCATAAATCCATAATGCAGCAACTCCAGTACCAGTTAAAATGGAAATAAATCCAGCACGTTTCGTAACATTTTTATAGAATAAACCACAGATAAAGGCAGCAAATGGACCAGCACTACGTAGAGTAAAGGCTGTCATCATAACACTGATGATATTCGAAGCGGATAGTGCTATAAAAAGACCTACAGCTCCAACGATAACCATGGTTACACGGGAAACCCAAACTTCTTTTGCATCGTCCTTTTCACCCTTGTTAATATAAGGACGGAATACATCGTTTGTGAACATTGTAGCAGTACCGATCATATTACCTGAAGCACTACTCATGGTTGCTGCAACGATAGCAGCAAGTACAAGACCAGCTACGATGGAAGGAGCAAATTGAATCGTTGCTTCTGCCAAAGCATTCTTCTGAGCTCCACCATCAGCATATCCACTGATACAAGTATAAGCGATTAAACCAATGATTGCAGGTACGATAGCATATGCTGTTGAAACAATACCAGCAATCAAAGAACCAACTTTAGCACTCTTACCATCTTTCGCAGAACAGAAAGTTTGAACAATTTCCTGGCCTGTTGGGAAAGTCATATAATACATAGCGATATATCCGATAATGGTTGGAAATCCAATTTTAATCATGCTAAGCAAATCTAAATTAGCTCCACTGCTGTCGGTAACAGTTTTAGCTTTTGCAAATAGTTCAGAAAATCCTCCAACAGCGGAATTGTTTACCATGATAAACATAGCAACTGTCATACCTACAGTGATAAAAAGAACATGCATAATGTTAGCTGCAGCTACGGATTGGAAACCGCCGATCATGGTATAAGCAATAACTACGATGGTAGTAATAATGGCAGCAATCTTAAATGAAAGGCCAGTTACTACAGAAATGATTGATGCGGTAGCAATTATTTGAGCACCGGTAGCCATGAACAAAGCTGCAATGGATGTAACAGCGGTGAAAATGTGCGATGCTTTGCCATAACGTAAGCTAATGATTTGCGGTACAGTATTTGCTGATGCTCGACGAAAATATGGAGCAATAAAAGAAACTAGTATAAATCCAATACCGGCAGCAATTACATACCAGCTTGATGATAGACCATATTGATATACGTTGGTTGCTATACCGGTCGTACTAGCACCACCTGTGTTTGCTGCGAACAGCGTACCAGCAAGTACGACTGGGCCTAAGGATTTGCTGGCCATTAAAAAGTCGTCGTTGCTTTTACTTGCTTTTTTCCTTGAAACTAAGAGGCCTAGGGCAACTGTAGATGCCATATAAAGTAGGATCATTATTAATGATGTAATTTGAGTATTATTCACAAAAAGTTCCTCCTCATTTTTTAATTAACAAAAGCCTTATGTACGTCATAGTAAAAACCTGTTACTTTAAAAAGCTCATTAACCTTGAAAACTTATTAACTTTGAAAGCTCATTAACCTTGAAAGCCTATTAACTTTGAAATATTAATAATTTTTGTGAGCTATATTTTATGTCGCTATGGAGGTCTTGACTTGGTGTCATGTTGAACCTCTTTAAAACATTCATTCATTGAAAATCTCCTTTGTGTATTTATATAAAATGGTACATAACGCTTCTAAATTAATTCGAAACACATGCAACAGCTTCAGCTTCAGCTTCAGCTTCAACTTCAACTTCAACTT
>DPVV01000199.1 GCA_003526525.1 Lachnoclostridium phytofermentans
AATATTACTAATTAAGGTAAAGCGAAAAGAATCATCTCCATTTGGAACAGGAGCTTTCACCTCTGTCTGATTGATTTGCTGTACTTGATTCACCTTAATCTCCATGCGCTCACCTCCCATTCACCGTATCCTTTGGTATTAAACATTTTATCATATTTACATGCAATTATGATATGCGGCACATCGCGTCGTTTGTACACTTCACTTTGCCGTCAAAGCACAAGTACGTTTGATATAATGTCTAATGGCATTATACCATACGGTACCTGTAAATTATAGCATTTTCTTTTATCCTACCTACTACAATAATTTAAGAAATTCATACCTATTACAATGATTTAAGAAATTCCTATTAACAGCTAGTTTCATAAATGGTTTAATTTTTTAAGCTTTATATCTGAAAACTCTTAATATCATTCTCGATTTCATTAATACATTCATTTAAATCGACATTTTTATACCTTTTAATAATATTAGCTTCCATCAATTTTTCTTCTGAAAAATCCTCTTCATCTGCGAGATACCTTCTGCAAACCTCCGCATACTTAGGGTTTTCTTGTTTTCTCTCTCGAATAATTGATCTTTCTAGCCGTATGTCATCCGCAACTTCAATATAAATCGGAATTACGATATCCTTACCAAAATATTTTCTTATTTGAACAAAACCCTCTAATGTACTAATAAGAAGATAATCATTCTTACCAAGAATAATCTGCTCATCATTAACCGTAAAATAATGCCACTCACCCTGTACCGTATCATAAGATCTATGCTCAATAATCAGACCTTTCTCTTTTAGATTTTCCATCTCATTCTCGGTCACAAAGCGATACTCCACGCCATTTCTTTCACCTTTGCGAATTGGTCTAGTCGTATAACCAACCGCTGTTTTAAGCATAAGCTCATTTGATTCAATCAGCTTTTTATAGACCGTGTCTTTCCCGGTCGCACTCTTTCCCATGATTACAAAAATTTTAGACATGCTTTTCTCCTGCTTTAACTGTAATGAAGTCCCCTTCCTTCTCTAAAAGACCTTTAACCCTTAATCCAGATTGCTTAAAGAGGAGAAGTTTTTCTATCATAGGTCTATCAATAACCTCTCCTGGGACCAAAAGAGGAATTCCAGGTGGATAAAGATACACATAATCCAGTACAATCCGTCCCTCGCTTTTTACAAGCAAAATTACTTCTTCCTTGCATCCATCAAGTTCATAAGTCTCATAATAGCGTATTGGTTCTTGCAGTTTATTTAATTCACTTTCAAAGAATTCTATCTCTGTAAAAGTTTGATTTAGATTCTCTACGTTTGTATCGTCTTGTTTCGTAATAAACTCTTGTCCTGATAACGCTTCTAAAAGACTTCTCTTATTAAAATCTATGTCAATAAATCGTCCTTTTTCAATATCCCTTTCTATTGATAGAATTGCCTCAATAAATCGATGAAAACCTTCTTTTGTATCACACACACTTGTCATACATAACACATAATCTTTCGATGCCATCTCTGGTTGAATAAGATACTTTGTCCTTAACTCCTCAAATAACATCTTTCCTGTTATATCCTTACGATTTGATGCAATTACAAGCTTCGATACATCTTTGTTTTCCGGATTCCAAAGAGTAAGATTTTTTAGATTAGAAAGTTTTTCATATACATTATCTAAGTATTCCCCATAGAGTTTAAATTTTTCTTCCCCATCTGCCCTTAAAAAATCCATACATCTCACCAAACTTGCCATTAATAAATAAGAAGGACTACTTGTCTCATATATTTTCAAAAAATGTTTGATTGCTTTTTCTGACACCAACTCACTATTTCGATGTAAAAGTGCTGTTTGCGTAAACGATGGCAACGTCTTATGTGTACTTTGAATTACAATATCCGCTCCACATTCGAGTGCACTCTTTTCCTTTCCACCTTGAAATAACAAATGCGCTCCATGTGCCTCATCTACTAAAAGCCCTGCTCCATATCGATGAGTTACCTCAGCAATTTTTTTAATGTCAGAGACAATTCCTTCATAAGTAGGTGAGGTTATTACGACTAGCGATATATCAGGATTCTCCTCAAGAGTTTGAGCTACGGAATCTACTGTGACTTGCCCAGCTATCCCATACTGTAACATGGATGGATAAAGATATACTGGCCTTAACTGTCTTTGATAAATTGCATGATAGACTGCCTGGTGCGAACTTCTTGCAATTGCTACCTTATCTCCACGATTTGTCATTGCAGAAATTCCCGCTAAAATTCCGCAAGTACTTCCGTTCACTAAGAAAAAACTTTGCTTCGTCTGAAACAACGTTGCAGTCTCCTCCATGGCTTCTTTCAATACCTCTTCCGCATCATGCAAGTTGTCAAAATCATCGATTTCCGTAATATCAAGAGTATAGGGATTATCCATAAACCATTCTTCATTTCTCTTGTGGCCAGGCATATGCATCGGATAATATTCTGTTTTTGCATACTCCTGTAACTTTCTATATAAATTCAACTTGCCACTCCTCTTTTCTATCCAATGATTCCGTATTTTCTCATTCTATTAACACCAAGTCAAAGCGGATATTCGCAATCCACTTACGCTACTTGCTTCTAACCTCATTGCCACTACGTGGCATTTTAAAACAGGCAAGTCCACTTCCCTGATGAGGTTAAAATAAGAAGTGAAATGCCTTTTATTTCACAATAACTTACCGATATTATAGCGTACAAAACTTTAAAACACAAGAAAAAGCCCCAATCGAGCAGTCTGATGTATGGACAGTACTAATTGACGAATAATAAGATAACAAGTATAATAAATCTTAGGTTGACACGCCTTAATCGGTTTAGAAAGGTAGGAGAAACATGCGACTTCGAAATATTCCCGGCTCAAGAGAATACATAGCACAAAATGACTATGTCATTCATGATCCGGAACAAATGAAAGGTAAATGGCACGAAGTATTTGGTAATAACAATCCCATACACATTGAAATAGGCATGGGAAAGGGGCAATTTATCACTTCACTAGCAATGCAAAATCCTAATATAAATTATATTGGCATAGAAAAATACTCTAGTGTATTATTACGTGCCATCGAAAAAAGAGAGGAATATGAAGGAGATAATCTCTATTTTCTTCGTTTTGACGCAGAAAATATCACCGATATTTTTGCTCCTTCTGAAGTAGATAGAATCTACTTAAACTTCTCTGATCCATGGCCAAAAGATCGCCATTCAAAAAGAAGATTAACTTCAAGCGAGTTTTTAGCACGCTATGATCAGTTCTTAACAAAGGATGGATATGTAGCCTTTAAAACAGATAATAGAGACTTATTCGACTTTTCGCTAGAACAAGTAACTCTATCCGGATGGCAATTGCGTGATGTAACTTTTGATTTACATCATAGTGAGTATGTGGAAGGCAACATCATGACAGAATATGAAGAACGTTTTTCCTCTATGGGAAATCCTATTCATCGCTTAGTTGCCAGTCGAGAGAAATAATAATTGGATATTTTTTTGATTACCGTAATATGATATAAAAAAAGCATAGCTGGTATATTATGAAAAATTCGCCAAAAGCTAGGTTGTCACATACTCTTATGTCCAATCAAAACCTAAACAAGAGAGCATTAGACTTAAAAAGTTCTTGGGATGCCGTAGATAGTTTACTAAAAAACTCTAACCTTCTAAAAAAGAATGTTAGTACTACAGATAACAAGCCTAAAGAAAATAAACCCAATACATCAGGGAACAAACCTAATAATTCTGGAAACAAGCCTAATAGCTCAGGGAATAAGCCTAATAATTCAGGGAACAGACCGAATGCTTCGGGTAATAAACCTTCCAAATAGTAATCCTAACTAAACAGGTTAAAACTCTTTGAATAAGGGTAAAATACCAAAAGGTGAATGATACCTGATTTGATAACAAGTGACAAAGGAACTATTTATTTAACTATACCATACAACGGAGGTACTAATATGGCACTAATTTTTACTGATGAAAATTTTGAAAAAGAAGTAATTCAATCCGATTTACCAGTTTTGGTAGATTTTTATGCAGATTGGTGCGGACCATGTAAAATGATGGGTCCAATCATCGAGGAATTACATGACCAATATGAAGGTAAGGTGAAGATTGGTAAACTTAACGTAGATAATTCTCCAGAAACAGCAGCAGAATTTCGCGTTATGTCTATTCCAACTTTAATCTTCTTTAAAAATGGTAAAGCAATTGAAACAATGGTAGGTGTTGTTGCAAAACAAAAATTAGAAGATATGTTAAATGCATAAAAAAAATCCTGTTCCTAACACTCTTTGTTAGGAACAGGATTTTTTTATCGTATTTCTATGTTGCGTTTCTTTAGACGTCCCGTAATAAGCATATCTGACAGATAAGCAATCACTGCTACGAAAGGAACTCCTAAAAACATTCCAATTACGCCACCGTAAGCGCCTCCGACTGTGATACCAAAAATAACCCATAAAGGAGTTAGTCCAGTTGAATCACCAAGAATCTTAGGCCCTAAAATCCAGCCATCAAACTGCTGTAGGGCAAGTATCATAATGGCAAAAACTAACGCTTGAATCGGACTCATAAATAAATAAAGAAGTATTCCTGGTACCGCACCGATAAATGGTCCAAAGTAAGGAATCATATTCGTAACTCCTACAATTACACTGATTAAGATTGCATATGGTAACTTAAGGATTGACATTAATATAAAACAAAGAATACCAATAATGGTGGAATCAATTGTTTTTCCAACAATAAATCCGGTAAAGATTGATCCACATTCTCTTGTTACATCAAGGAAGGTATCTGCTTTCTTTTTCGGAACAAATGCATAAATTACACGTGCCGAATTTTTTGATAACATCCTTTTATCATAAATCATATAAATAGAGATCGCAATGGATAATAAAATATTAATCGCTGTCTTCGCAATTGATATAGAGGCATTTAATATCTTTGGAAATACATTTTTAACGAAGTCTGTTCCAAAAGAAATCAACTGAGGAAAAGATTGTTCAATTTTATTTTGTATATATTCCGTATCAAGAATTGGAACCTTTTCACCAAAATCATTTAGCCAGGCTTCACCCTTCTTATATAACGTATCGCTATTTAGAATTAATTCCGTTATGCTGTTTGTAACCTGCGGTATAAAATAAGTAAAGCATACTACTAATACTGCAATAATTATAATATAAGTGGTCGCAATACCTAGAGCCAAGCAAACTTTTGGTTTCTTTATATTTAGCGTTTTACCGTAAAATTTATCAGCCAACGCTT
>DPVV01000200.1:0-3820 GCA_003526525.1 Lachnoclostridium phytofermentans
GTGATTGATAGATTTAAAAATAAAAGAATTATGTTTGAATACCCATAATGTTTCATTCAAGAGAAGGCGCGGAGCGTCAGAATCGAGGTAAAATGAGAAAATATCTATTTATTTATAAAACAACCGTAATGGAAGCCTTACAATATATAGTTAATATCTTTTTGGGATTTATATCTTTCTTTCTTGTTATATTTATATTTTTAAATCTTTGGCAATACATTTATTCGGATCCGTCAAACATTATCAATGGCTACTCGATGACACAGATGATCTGGTATGTCATACTTACAGAAATCATGTGGTTTGGTAATCGAAATGGGTTACTGACAAACCAAATTAGTAGTGACATTAAAAGTGGTTCGATAGCTTATGGGTTAAACAAACCATACAACTATCTTTATTATACAATTGCAAAACATTTTGGTGATGTAACGATAAAACTGTTCTTATATTTATTTGTTGGCATTTTAATGGGGCTATTATTTGCAGGCAGATTATCAAGCTTTCAATTTCAATATCTTCCCTTCATTGCAATTACGTTTATACTGGGCTTATTTGTGAATGCTCTGATCCGTATTGCAATCAGCATCAGTTCCTTTTGGATAGAAGATGCAAAACCAATCCATTGGATGTACGATAAATTGATATTAGTTATCGGAACATTGTTTCCTGTGGAGATGTTTCCTATCTGGCTTCAACCAATAATTAAGTGCTCTCCGATTTTTGTAATCACTTACGGTCCAGCTAAGTTAATTATTGATTTTAGTATGGAGATGTTTCTTCAGGTAGTTTTTGCACAGATTATCTATATAGTAATTGTTGTTTCGATATTAGCTCTATTATATCAGAGAGGGGTGAAGCGATTAAATGTTAACGGTGGCTAAGAAAGAATTAAAAATAGTATGGTTATCTGTAAAATATAATGTGATGAGGGAAATGATTAATCGTGCCAGTTTTCTAATGAATGTTATCTTTATGATCTTAAATAATGCTAGCTTTATTATTCAATGGATGATTTTGTTTCAGTTAAAGAAAGACATCGGAGGATATGAAATGAATGATGTTTTGACCCTTTGGGCACTAACAGCAAGTACTTTTGGAATATCCCGCATCTTTTTTTGTGGAGCTTTTCAACTACCAAATTTAATCATGAATGGCAAATTAGATGCCTTTTTGGTCCAGCCAAAGAATACCTTGCTTAGCGTTTGCTGTTCTAGTATCAGTACCTCAGCGATTGGAGATCTTCTTTATGGATATTTGGTTATCATCCTATTCAATTTTAGTATCCAAAGACTTTTATTATTTACCTATTTTACAGTGCTAGGTGGAATTACTCTGACGGCATTTGCTGTCATTGTAGGAAGCTCATCCTTTTTGATTGTTAGAGGGGATATTCTAGCGGATAATCTAAACGGAGCGATGATTAATTTTTCTACCTACCCAGAAGGAATATTTAAAGGTACCGTTCGATTCTTGCTATATACCATTATTCCAGTTGGAATTGTAAATTATCTACCAATCTTAGTACTAAGAGAATTTAAAATGATTTATCTTATTGCTGTTACAGCATTTGCAGTAGTTTTAACAGTACTTGCTTTTTGGGTATTTGAAAAAGGATTAAAAAGATACTCCTCTAGTAATTTAATGAGTGCGAGAGTATAATTAAGAATACTAAAATAAGATAGATCAATGGAGGGAGCCAAATGAAGTATATCTCAATTGCAGAAGTGCTTACCTTAAATCAAAAGATTAAGGAGGCAGAGTTGCCTTACCAGATACATCTAAGAGATGCTTGTGGGAAACAATCCCTATGGGTTGAGTGCTTAAACGAAGATAAGAACGATCAAAATAGACAGATGTTAGAGGATTTATTAAAGGAGTATTTTCATTCTTTGCATTTTACCTTGGAATATAGTGAAGATAGGATGAACTTCTGGATAGCAGCGAAGTAAAATTCTACACCATTCGAATGTTATAAAATTAGTGAGAATGAAGTAAAGAAAAGAAGTAAGAAAAGAAGCAAGAAAAGTAGTAGGAAAAGAAATAGAGAAAGTAGTAAGGAAATTAGTAAGAAGAGTAGTAAGGAAGAGAAGTAATAGAAATAGTAAGAAAAGAAGAGCACATCAGGAGTTATCCTCCTTTCGTGCTCTTCTTAAGTAATATATTTAAATAATTAATTTATGCAATTATTTACCTGGGTTAATTACGCCCTGAACATCTTCGCTATCAACGTTTGTATGATCAACAATTAAAACGCCTGTATCGACAATTTTGTTTTCTACTTTTCCGCCATTTGCTAACTCAAGAGCAGTCTTAACACCGTCATATCCCATCATATATTGACGCTGAACGATAGAAGCAACATCATATTCACCACCACGGATCATTTGCTCAATTTCCTTAGAGAAGTCGAAACCGACCATTGTTAAGTCACTACGTTTTGCTTCTGTTATACCAGTTACGAAACCTACAGTGGAACCATTGTTAGGACCAAATACACCGATTAGGTCTGGGTAAGTAGTTAAGAAGTCCTGACAGAAAGCAACAGCCTTGCTGATATCACCATCATTAATCTTAATATCGTCATTTAAAACTTTCCAAGCAGCTGGTGCATTCTCGCCCCAGTACTCATTAAATCCCTTAAGACGATCATTGATTGCCATAGAACCTGTAGAACCAGCCTGGATAGCGATGCTTCCTTCTTTATCTTCTGCAACACCTTTAGCTTTTAATCTAGCGATCATTTCTTTTGCAGCCATTCTACCAGCTTCAACGTTATCTGTCATAAGAGCTGTACTGTAATCTTCTCCTTCAACGCTGGAGTCAATTAAGACAATAGGAGTACCTGATGTAAACTGTTCTGAAATAGGATTTTTTAATGCAGTTCTGTCAAGTGGAGCAACTACGATTGCATCAGCTTTTGCTGAAATAGCATCCTGAATGTAACGTACTTGACCTTCGATATCAGATTCTGCAGCAGTACCAACGATAACTACCTTACATCCAAGATCTTTTCCTGCTTTTTCAGCACCAGCCTGAACAACAGACCAATACTGGTTACCAAGAACCTTAACGATAACATAAACTGTTTTTTCACCTTCAGAGCTATCTTTGCTCTTGTCTGTGCTTCCACATGCTGTAAGGCTGAATACCATTACAAGGGCAAGCATCATGCTTAATAATTTTTTCATAATCATCCTCTTTCTGCGCTACATTAATGAAAATCTAGTTTGCGGTTGCAGCGCGGATACAAACTAGATGAGTGAAAGAGATATCTTTCGCTCGTAACTTCTTTTCAGTTACTTTCTGATTTTTTATAGTTACCGATTATTTATGAAATAAACGGTTTACTATTGTTTTAAAACGGGATGGACCGGAAGAGCCATTTTTACGTTGACGGTACATCTGTCTAGCAACTGCAAGTACTAGAATTAAACCGATGATAACCTGTTGCCAGAATGAGTTAACCTTTATAAGGTTAAGACCATTACGGATAATACCCATCATTAAAGCACCAATAACAGTATTTAGGATAACACCTTCACCACCTGAAATGGAGATACCACCAAGAACAGCAGCTGCAATCGCTTCCATCTCGTAACCAGTACCTGCAGTAGGCTGAGCGGAACTTAAACGAGAAGTAACTAAAATACCACAGATAGCTGCAGAAAGACCACTGATACAATAAGCAAACATACGTGTTTTTACTACGTTAATACCAGACAATTTTGCTGCCTCTAAGTTAGAACCACATGCATAAATCTGACGACCAATTCTTGTTTTAGCAAGTACAACACCAAGAATTAATGCATAAACGAGT
>DPVV01000200.1:3982-4782 GCA_003526525.1 Lachnoclostridium phytofermentans
AGAATTAATGCATAAACGAGTGCGATAATAACACTGTATGATAAACCAGATGAGAAACGACCACCACCAAGTTGATAAAATTGTTTTTGAACTGCTTCACTTGGAATAGAAGTAGTGTACACTGGTGCACCATTTACGATAGCATTGGCAAGACCTCTGTAAACCCATTGTGTACCAAGGGTAGCTACGAAAGGTATAACACCAAGAATTTCGATAAAAAATCCGTTCATGATACCAGTAAGAACACCCATGGTTAAGCAAACTAAAATACCAATCCATAGAGGAACGCCTTGCTTAAGCATTAAAACAACGATAATACCAGAGAGAGCCATAGATGCGCCTGCTGATAAGTCGTTACCACCGCAGACAAGACAAAATGTTAAACCACAACCAATGATTGTGTAGGTTACGATCTGTTGTAAAAGGTTCTGCATATTGTTAGCGGATAAAAACTGATCCGGCTTCAATATAGCAAATATAGTAAATAATAAAACGAGTACGAGGGATGAAGAAATTGCTCGTTTAGTGGATACTCCAAGATTACTGTAAAAACCAACTTTGCTGTTACCAGCTTTGTCGGCTACTCCATTTGTTTTAGTATTAGCCATGATAAAAACTCCTTAAGAAATTGTAGGGGCTGGTTTTCCTTCCAGCTTGTTATAACCTGCGGCAAGATAGAGGATCTCTTCCTGAGAGGTCTTTTTAGCATCCAATTCACCATTGATACTTCCTTCGTGAATTACCAGAACACGATCGCTCATTCCAAGAACTTCTGGAAGTTCAGAAGAAATCATAATAAT
>DPVV01000200.1:4869-6618 GCA_003526525.1 Lachnoclostridium phytofermentans
AACACCAGAATCGCTTAGTTTATTGAAAATTTGATAAATTTCAAATTTAGCACCTACGTCAATTCCACGTGTTGGTTCATCCACGATTAGAACTTTAATATCATTGCACATCCATTTGGATAAAACAATTTTTTGCTGATTACCGCCAGAAAGCTGACCGGCAGGTTTTCTTAAGGTAGGTGTCTTTGTATTCATAAGTCTTCTATATTTTTCAGCGTTTTTAGCACCTTCTTTATCGTTTATGAACCCAAATCTTGATAGTTCATGCAGATGTGCCATATTGGTATTGTACTCTATGTCGAGGTCAAGAGCTAAACCATCGTACTTACGGTCTTCTGTTGCATAAGCAAGTCCATGTTTAATGGCCTGAGCTACAGATTTAATAGTAACCGGCTTACCATCCAGAGATAATTCCATAGAATCTGCTTTATCAGCTCCGAAGATGCATCTCATGATTTCGGTTCTACCAGCTCCTACAAGTCCAGATATTCCAAGAATTTCACCTTTATGAACCTTAAAATGATCAACATTTACTTTATTTCCACGATGAAGATTGTGTACCTCAAGTGCTACATCTCCAATCTTACGTTGATATTTTGGAAATTTGTCCTCAAGGGAACGTCCAACAATCATGTTAACCAATTCATCTAAAGTGATGTCGCTTAGGCTTCTTGTTCCGATATATTGTCCATCACGAATAACTGTAGCACGTTCACATATTTGCTTAAGTTCATCCATACGATGAGAAATATATACCATTCCAACACCTTTTTTTTGCAGATTACGAATAATTACAAATAATTGTTCGATTTCACGCTCTGTTAGTGTCGCTGTAGGCTCATCCAATACTAAAATTCTTGAATTATAAGAAATAGCTTTTGCTATTTCCACCATTTGCTGCTGCGCAACACTTAAAGTGGATACCATTGTACGCGTATTAATATTAATGCCAAGATTATCAAGAATCTTTTTAGCTTCGCGGTGCATCTGTTTGTCACTGATAAATCCTCCTTTTACCGGGGGACGCCCAATAAAGATATTATCTGCAACTGTTAGATGGCGGCAAAGTGTCAATTCTTGAAATATAATGCTGATTCCAAGTTCGTGTGCTTTTGCAACAGAATCAATCACTACTTTTTCATTTTCGATATAAATATCGCCTTTATCAGCTTGATAAACGCCGGTCATAATTTTCATCAATGTGGATTTTCCTGCACCATTTTCTCCAACTAGGCCGTGAACCTCACCTTTGTTGACAGATAATGTTACATTATCCAATGCTTTTACACCGGGGAATGATTTGCTGATACCCTCCATACGAAAAAGTTCTTCGCTCATCCTCTCACCTCATATTTTTCTTTGAGTTGTGTTATTTTGAAAAGTTACCGTGTTCGATAACGTTACTCACTGATTATAGGTGAGAATGTCGAATTTGTCAACAATATGTACAAAAAAATCTTTTTATGTCGAAAAAGCGATGTGGTTTTTTACATATTCAACAAGAATATAATAGGATTCTGTGATGAATATGCTAAAATAGTTATTCTTTGTTAACGATAACGCTGTAACAATAATTAATACCCGAAATTGTCGCAAAATAAATTGTTTATTTTTAACGTAGGGTATGGTAATCAGATTATTTTTGGTGATTTACAAAAAGAGTGAAGGAAAAGAAGATTAAGAATAAATAAAAAAAGATTATTACTTATTAATATAAGAAATTTTAGATGTATTAATAAGGTAGCTGTG
>DPVV01000198.1 GCA_003526525.1 Lachnoclostridium phytofermentans
CTTGAACCTCCTCTAAACATATTTTGCAGCAAGCGCCATGATTTCTTCTTGTGTTGTATTTCTTGCATCTACTTCTCCAGCTAACTGACCACCACTCATAACAAGAATTCTGTCACAAACCCCAAGTAACTCCGGCATCTCAGAGGACACCATCAAAACTACTTTTCCCTTATTTGCTAGGTCAATGATTAACTGGTAAATCTCATATTTTGCGCCAACATCAATACCTCTCGTCGGTTCGTCAAGCATTAATACTTCTGGCTCTGTTAAAAGCCATCTGCCTAAGATAACTTTCTGTTGATTACCACCAGATAAGGAACGAATCTTCGTAAGCTGAGAAGGTGTTTTAATTCTCATGGAATCTACAGACCATTTCGTATCCTTTTCCATCGATTTATTACTTAAATAAAACCAAACTTTTCTATGCTTCTTAAGACTTGAGATAGCCGTATTTTCACGAATATTTAATATTCCAAAGATACCAGTAGCTCTTCTTTCTTCCGTTAACAAAGCAAACCCATTTTTAATAGATTCTCTTGCATTTTTATTACTAACTTCTCTTCCATCTATTTTAATTACGCCGCTTTTTCTTGTAGCGATACCAAATATATTCTCTAACGTTTCCGTTCTTCCACTTCCATCTAATCCAGCTAATCCTACAATTTCACCTTTTCTTGCCTGAAATGATACATCATTTAGCAAAGAATATCTTGCTGTGAGATTTTCAACTTCCAATGCCACTTTGCCTGGAGTGTTTGTCTTTGGTGGAAACTGATTCTTAAGTTCACGACCTACCATAAGTTTAATAATGTTCTCTGTTGTCAGTGTACTTGCTGGTTCTGTAGCAACCCAGGTACCATCTCTCATAACAGTTACTTCATCCGCAATCCTTAGAATTTCTGCCATCTTATGAGAGATATAGATGATGCCACAACCTCTGTTTCGTAGCATATTGATAATCTCAAATAAATGTTCTACCTCCTGCTCCGTTAACGATGATGTTGGTTCATCAAATACAATAATCTTACTCTTGTAAGAAACTGCTTTTGCGATTTCTACCATCTGTCTTTGGGAAACCGGCATTGTACTCATGATTTTCTTAGGATTTACATCGATTCCAAGCTCTTTAAATATTTCATTGGTCTCCTTTAGCATCTTCTCTTCATTTACTATAAGTCCAGCAGTTTTTGGATATCTGCCAAGCCAGAGATTATCCATAACGCTACGCTTAAGGGCTTGATTTAATTCCTGATGCACCATCGCTACACCATGTTCCAATGCTTCCTTTGAACTCTTAAAATTTACTTCTTTTCCATCCAGTTTAATGGAACCAGAATCTTTATTGTACATTCCAAATAAGCATTTCATCAGAGTAGATTTACCAGCACCGTTTTCCCCCATGAGTGCGTGTACGGTTCCACTTTTAACGGTGAGAGATACTTGGTCCAGTGCCTTTACGCCAGGAAATTCTTTGCATATATCTGTCATCTGTAATAGCACATTATGTTCCATTGGCATCCTCCTTACTTACTCTGCAAAAAGCAGCTACCGCCTAAGCAGCAGCTACTTCTCGCGTAAATTTTATTATTCACCAATATAAGCAGCATATGGGATGTAAATCTTGTTGCTTACTTTAGGAGAAATGTTAAAGTTACTTGTATCAGCCATTAAATCTTTTCCATTCTGAATATTCTTAGCAAGATAAGCGATTCCATCTGCCATACCTACAGCATCCTGTTTAATCGTACCAGTCATCTTACCATCTGCGATTAACTGTTTTGCTGCATCTGTTGCATCTACACCGAATACTGGAATAGTCTTACAATCAGCAGTCCCTAAGTTATATCCTTTATCATTAAGTGCGGAGATAACGCCTTCTGCCATACCATCGTTGTTACAGATAACTAACTCGATCATATTATTTGTAGCTTCACTGTATTGAGCAAGGTTTGTTGTCATATAGTCATTTGCTGCTGATGCAGACCAAGTACCATCTTTGTCAACCTGATATTTATCAGAGTTTGATGAATCAAAGTATTGTAATGCAGGCTTTCCAGCCGCTGTGATTACTTTATCCGCATCTTCTACACCAAACTGAGTACGGAAAATTGCTTCTACGTTACCTAACTGACCCATGAACATTGCATAACTGATTTTGCCATCACCGTTTAAGTCAATAGCATCAAAGTTCTTTACTACATAATCGCCTGCCATTTGTCCTTGCATATGTCCAGCTTCCGGTGCATCTGTTCCAACGAATGCGCATTTATCATAGCTTCCTAACACTTTGCCTTCATCTTCATCAGATTCTACTGCACGGTTAAAGAAAATCACTGGAATTTTAGCAGCCTTTGCTTTCTCTACGATTGAATTAGATGCATCCATAGAACCAGATGTTACAATATTTACAATCAATAAATTTGTTCCCTGACTAATTGCGGTATCAATCTGCTCATTCTGAGTAGTCTGATTGCTATTTCCATCATAATTCTGATATTTGATACCTGCATCTGTTAGTGATTTATCAAGTGCAGTACGAACACTTGAAATATAGGTATCACTATATGTATAGTAAAATACACCTACATTTAAAGAAGATCCTTTACCTGATGTGCCTTTGCTTCCTCCACAAGCAGAAAGGCTAAACACCATAACTACTACTAGCATGAGTGACCAAAACTTTTTCATAAAAATACCTCCCAATCATAATTGTTGTACAAAACTGAGTAGTTTTGTTAGTTACAATAATTATTATATGGAAGGTAGGTTAAAAAATATATACAATATCTTACACAAAGGGTACAATATTTTATTATATTGCACAATTAAATATAGTTTAGTCACTGTATTTTGTGCATATTAACAGGTGTATCATTTGAACAAAGCAAATAAAAACTTTTTATGTAGAGGTTTTTATAAAATATCATTAAGAAAACTTATATACTGGTCAATTACTTTCACTTTATGTTGTTTTCTATTAATCCTTATTATATCAATGAAATGAAATAAGTTTGACAAGAGCGACTTTGCTTAAAATATTTGACTCTATTTGCAAACGTGTGTTCGTTTTTCTCGACTTTTTCCATGTTTTATGCTACACTATCCTCATGGTAACAGGAACGTAGGATAATCTCGAGTGCTTGCCCTTCTATACTTATATGGGAGGAGGTGAAACTTCTTTCACTATATTACATAGAAAGGAAGTGAACCTTATGATAACTATTTCGGATGCCTTATCTTTAATGATAAGTTTCGGTATGCTCATCATAGCGTTACTCACATTTATTGTTGTATTAATAAAAATGCACAATAAAAAA
>DPVV01000204.1:0-13094 GCA_003526525.1 Lachnoclostridium phytofermentans
ATTTAACTATTTACAAATTTATTTCTAAATCGACAAATCTGAAAATTAATACTTTTCACTCTTTTCATCCATACGTAGTATCCGCTATTTGTGTCAATTGTAAGCGATTACATTATCAATCATTTAAATATTGATAAAATATTATCATATTCCCTCTAAATGTTGATTAGTGGCTATGTACCAGATTGTGTGAAACTATTCACATAATGTAAGAGCTTTCATAAAGGTAACAAGAAATTTTATAAACACCAACCATTTAATTATACCATAATATAGCTTTATTTCCAACAGTTTATTACATAGTTCGTGAACATTTTCATCATACACCTTATACAATTACTTTATGATCAGATATAATGAATCCTTTTTAATCAGACTATGATTCTATACTTTTTTCTCTTAGTGAAACACAAAATTTGATAAAATAACAGAATGATAGCGCGCTATGCTGGGCGCACAGAAAAACCGGAATGCCTGAGTTATCCCCAAAACATCCCGATCTTACTTATGCTCATCAACCAATGTTCATTCACGATTGTTCATAAACATTTTAATGAACAGTACTAACCCCTTGTTAATATCCTTGCACGGTCTTTCCTTTATGTAGGTACTTCTCTTTGGTAGCCAATCCACCTCTGATATGTCTCTCTGACTTATTCAAATCCAAAACGACACGTGCTCGCTCTGCCAGAGAAGGATTTACTTGTAATAAACGCTCGGTAACGTCCTTATGTACCGTCGACTTAGAGATACCGAACTGCTTCGCGGTCTGTCTGACTGTTGCATTGTTTTCTATAATGAATGCAGCAATCTCAGCAGCACGTTCCTCGATTTGTTTATGCTTAAACAAATTGGAGCCTTTCATGGAAGTTCCACCTGAAATACTTGTTTTTATAATCTATTCCATGTACAGATAAATTATGCAATATACAAATACTTTTGTAAATTAAGGAAGCTCTACATCAAGTCTTTGACGTGAATTTTAGGTCAAGACTTCATGTAGAGCTTTTATTATTACTTTTAATTTCGGATTATGCTCTTTTTGATTCGTTTCCAGTACTTTTGGATAAACACATCATATGCCATATCGTAGAGAACAAATATAATCTGACCACCTATTATGAATAGTATATAAATCATTGGTGAGATTTCTCCACTGTAAAATAAACCAGGAGATAAAAATAAAAAAGGTAGATAAAGAACGTTAAACACAACAAACTTAATGATATAAAAAAAAGCATTGGGCTTTTTTTCGATTGGAACCCTGTTTATTGTGGCTAATTTTTGTAACTCTTTTTTAGTTAAGTATACTCTGATTATTTCCATAATGACAATGTAAGCACTGATGGTTGCAAAGGTTAGGCAATAGAGTTTATTTGGGACTAGTATCATACTAAGTAAGATGGCTGAAACGTAGAATCCAATACCAAACTTAACTCCACTCTCTCTAAAATTTACTCCCACTAGATACGATGCTGCTGCAAGTAAAAAGAAAGTACTCGTTTCAAACACAGAACTAAGTATCGTAAGTAAAATCGTTAATGCTAGTAATAAGCCTGAAAACGCCAATTTTTTTGTTCTTAGATGCATGTGCACAAATCGCCTCCCATACACTCGCAGCAAGCATCTGCGATACATAAGTTACAGCACATATCGCCGGCATCTGCACCACCACGGCCATAACCATAACCAGTTTGCGTATATCTTCGGCCTCCCCACTGTAACTGATTCAGTAGATTAACATACTCTGGATTATTTGGTTCCATTGATACAGCAGTTCTCGCGTGATCAGCTGCAAGTACATTATTACCAACACCAATATTGGCAATCGCGCTATAATAATACCATCTGGCAGTACGATTGCTAATACCTGAGAGTAGGCTAAGGGCTTCACTAAAGCGTCGTCCATTGATTTTGGAAGCGACATCGGCAAGGACTCCATCTTCACGATATGTCTGGTTTCCATAGGATTGCCCACTATAATTTCCGTTAGTGGAGTAGCCACCATTTTGACGTTCGTTCATAATGGTGTCGTATGCTTCCTGTACTTCCTTAAATTTCTCTTCTGCTAAATCAGATAGAGGATTATCTACATAAGAATCTGGATGATATTTTCTACTTAATTCACGATAAGCTTTTTTTACCTCATCATCGGTAGCTGTTCTGCTTATCCCAAGTACCTGATATGGATCTTGTGTCATACTATATTCCTTTCCCTTCTTCATCAATTACTTTCTTGTTACAGCTTTTTGTACCATACTCGTCGTACTTCTTCCATACCCCCGCATATAGTATGTTTCTTAACAGTTCGACATCAAGGATTAATGGCAACCTTTCAAATTCCTTTGAACATTCGGACATCATCATGATTAATATTTGTCGATATTCCTCCTCAAAAGTAGGTTTGCCTACCTTCTCCTTTAATGGATTAAAATTACCTTTTATGATATCTTCCTTAACATCCTCATAAGCATCTAATAAATAGATGTATTTCCCAAGATAGAAACCTAGCCTTCTTAATGTGCCCTCCCATTCATCCTGGCGGTAAACAAACATCTCTCCCATTAAATCACCGAACGGTTTTGCTATCTTATCAAGGTCTGTAACATTTTCTTTCTCGTATTCTTGTAACTTTGCCAAGCACTCTGCAATCACCTGGCATTTTTCAGGATATTTCTTTTCTATTTTATGATATTTCCTTACGAATAACTTGCTTGCGCTAAGTCCTACTAAGCTTTTCTCATCGTTCCAATCATCTAAAAATTTATGATAAGTTAGCGCGATATTCATATCCGCTGCATACTCCGTTACTTCATTATGAAGCATCCAATGTTTTTTCGTTGGATGTGCAAGACATCGATGCTGTTCTTCTGTCACTTTACTTTCATACAAAGAAGTTAAGAGTATAATTAAAAATGTCATATCATAAGTCAGTGTCATCTGTCCAAAACGTCCATAGCGTTCTTTTAGAACTTGACATAGTCCACAATAGTATGCACGATATTTATAGTATTCCTTCATCTTAAGCTCCGGCTTATGTATTCCTATATAACCAAACATCGATTCCTCCAACTAATACTTTTGTTAACTTTAATCATTGCTTATTATAACAGCTATATGAACAAGATTCATCAAATTTCTTTGAATTTTAATAATGTTTTAACAAATTTATCCGAACATGTCGGATAAATTTGTTTCACACCTAAAACTCTATGGATAAATGCTACTAATATCGCTTTAAAACTGGTGGAAGCAATTTCTTCTTCCACTCATCTTCCTTAAAACCAACAAGTACAAAGTCATTACCTACTAAGATTGGTCGTTTTACTAGCATACCATTTGTAGATAGTATTTCAACCATTTCCTCAACTGTCATAACTTTAATCTTTTCTTTTAGATTTTGTTCTCGATAAAGTAGTCCACTCGTATTAAAAAACTTAGTAAATGGCAATCCACTTTTCTCTTGCCAAACTTTAAGTTCCTCCTTCGTAGGATTGTTTACTGTAATATCTCTTGATTCAAATGCAATCTGATTTTTTTCTAACCATTTTCTTGCTTTGATACAAGTTGAACATTTCGGATACTCTAAATACTGATAACTCATCAATCCACCTCCATATTTTTTTGCAATCTCCTATCGCCGTCACACTCTGTCGTTTTTTACATAAACTATAGTAAATAATACGATAGGATGTTCTAATTATGAGTCAAAACAATCAAACTTATCCATTTCCATTGCTTCCACTACCATATGCTCGCGATGCTCTCTCTCCAAACATAAGTGAATATACTCTCTATTTTCATCATGAAAAACACCTTAAAACTTATGTCGATAATCTTAATAAAGCTTTAAAAAATTATCCAGAATTCCAAGCATGGAATCTTGAGGAATTAATTGTTCATAACAATCTTCTTCCTTCCGAAATTCAAACACCAGTAAAGCATAATGCTGGTGGTGTATACAATCATAATCTATACTTTTATTCCATGAAGACTCCAAGTAAAACATCCATAATGCCAGTGCAAAATACCAATCAAGTTAATACTCCAGGAAATGATTTTCTAAATCTCATTAACCGTTCCTTTGGCAATTTTATTGAATTTAAGACTAAATTAAAAGAAGCTGCACTACAAGTTTTTGGCTCTGGTTATGCTTGGCTTGTGTCCAATTCACGTGGTGAATTATCAATCGTTACAACTGCAAATCAGGATACACCGCTTACCTTAGGACTAATTCCACTTCTTCCAATTGACGTCTGGGAACATGCTTACTATCTTGATTACCAAAATAGGCGTAATGATTATATCGACAAATGGTTTGATCTTATAAATTGGGATTTTGTATATTATCTCTATAACCGTCAGTTTCAATTATATACAAAATAATAAGTAACACAATTATTTTTATAGGAAAAAGGGTATCTTAAAGTCAAATACTTTAAGATACCCCTTTCCCTTATACATAGCAATTGTTCGCTTTAATCAAGCTACAAAAGTCTCCTAATTATTTTACTACAGCAGAATCAATGACTAAATCAAGTGCCTTTTCTCTTAATAAAGCAATCTTAACATTTTCCTTGCCCTTGTATGCTTCTTCAAATTCTTCAACTGTTTTAAAGCTATTCTGTTCAGCATATTCTGTTACTTTTTCTGTATATTCTTCGTCTGTAATCTCTAATTTCTCAGCCTTTACAACTTCATCTAACATAAGTCTTTGCTTTACATTAAACTCAGCTGCTTTTTTGATTTCTGCATTAAACTGCTCCTCGGTCATACCAAAAACGTAAAGAATATAGGTCTTTAAATCTACACCATACTGGGAAGCAGCACTTGTATAATAGGCTCTCATATCTGCTTCTTCTGTATCAAACTCTTTTTGCTCTAAGTTCTTAAAGGTAGTGTTATCAATTGCCTTTTGAATAATATCAATTTCTTTCTGTGTCTGTGCCGCTTGCTCTGCATTTTTAGTTAATGATGTCTTAATATAATCCTTATAAGCATCGATTGTCTCATAGTCTGAATTCTGTTTCACTACCTCATCTGTTAAAGGCTCTTTTTTACCATCTGTAAGGTAATTAACTGTAACAGTGAAGACTGCTTCCTTTCCAGCTAAGTCAGGATTACTATCGTAAGGATTCGGAAACGTTACAGGTACATCAACAGTTTCACCAACATTCTTACCAACTAATCCAGACTCAAATCCATCAATGAATGTCTTGGATCCAATCTTTAAATTGTAACCTTCATCTTTTCCACCGTCAAATTCTTTACCGTCAATCTTACCAACGTAATCAATGTTTACTGTATCACCATCACGTACATCGGTTCTATCTGTGATCTTAACATCCTTGCCTTTTTGATTGTTAAAATTCTCTAATTGTTTATTAACATCTTCTTCTGTAATCTCAACAGGCTCTACTGTAACTTCAATTCCTTTATATTGTCCTAATGTTACATCAAGACCACTTTTCTTGCCACACGCTACCACTGATAGCATAAGGCATCCGCAAAGTCCAAGTAATAATGCTTTTTTCTTCATCTTAAACCCTCTCTTATATTCTATCTTTTTTTTAATTATGCAACTAAAAATTTTCCCCCATAGGATATTCTCTTGCATAAACTAGCCCCTCTAAAGCAAATCATGTTGTTGTCTTGCTAATTTAAGGCATACCGTTTCTATTCTAACAAACAGGCTGTATATCTAGTTATACCATACTTCATTGCAAAAAAAAAGCCTTTCCAAATAAGTTCACAGAATTTTTAAACTTTTTGAAAGGCTTTTTTACATATTTTTTGTCGAATTTATTGTTTTTTAATTATTAATCGAGTATTTATTTGATAAATCACCACTATATTGTGAAAAAGGATACTATACACTAACTTTATTGCTTACTATTATTTCTGAAGACGAAGCATTTCTGTATATGCTAATAAGAATGGTCCAACACCCTTAGCATCGTCTTTAACAATAGGTTCTGACATATAGTAATCATAAGTACCATCTCTCATTTGCTTACCGCCAAGACCAGCTACAAGACAAATTCCTCCAAGGCTCATCTTACCTTCTTCTGTATGAAGGTACTTCTCACAAATACCATCCATTGCCTTCTTTGCATTCTCACGATAGCTCTCTGGTAAAAAGCCAAGACGCACACCCTTTAGTAATGCGTATGCCATAATAGAACTTCCGCTTGTCTCAAGGTAATTGCGTTCACGTCCACCCATATCAGGAATTTGATACCACATACCGCTTTCATCCTGATATTTTAAAATTGCTTCCATGTATTCGATAAAAATTTGCTTTAGTTTTTCATACTCTTTCTCATAACCAGTTGGTTCACATTTATCTAAGGTATCTAAGAGAGCCATTGCATACCAGCCAAGGGCTCTTAACCAAAAATGCTTGGATAATCCTGTCTCTTTATCACACCAGAACATTTCTCTTGAAGAGTCAAATGCATGATAATATAAGCCAGTCTTTTCATCTCTTAGCATCTCATATACATTAAAGAACTGATGGAAGATATCCGCATAATTCTTTTTATCATTAAAACGAGTTTCATATTCCATGTAAAAAGGTTGTCCCATATATAAGCCATCCAACCATACCTGCTGAGGGTAAATTAGTTTATGCCAAAAGTTACCTTCTCTAGTTCTTGGTTGAGTTTTCACTTGCTTATAAATAATATTGATTGCTTTTCGGTACTTTTCTTTCCCGGTTAAGTCATAAAGTTCAAATAATGTTTTACCTGCGTTCACGTCATCAATGTTGAACTTTTCCACTTCATACCCAGAAATATTACCCTCATCATCTACACGATAATCAATAAACTCATCTGCAAATTTTAAGTACTTCTCTTCTTTTGTTATTGCGTACATCTCAAGAACAGCCTTAATCATACAACCGTCAATGTAGTTCCATTCTGATTTTTCTCCGCTCTTAATTTTTTCTATGTTCCACATCGGTACTTCTGGTGTACTCTTATCAAGTAATTCATTAATGTACTTTACAATCATGTCCATGGTCTAATCCTCCTAGTATTCTTGGTAACTACGTTGTTCCATTGCGATTCTTCTGGCATATCCTTCTAAGCTCAACGAAAGATAATACGCATGATATCTTATTATAGCACATGAAAGCGCTTACATTCAAGCGGCTAAATTCACTCCTTCTGGTCAAAGCGGATATTCACAATCCACTTACACTATTTGCTCATAACCTCATTACCACTACGTGGCATTTCAAACAGGTAAGTCCTTACCCCCATGTCGAAGCAGATATTCGCAATCCGCTTACGCTACTTGCTCATAACCTCATCAGGAGCTTGAACTCCTGATGAGGTTAAATACTATTTTTTGTTACTCTAGATTTCTTCCATATAAGTAACTCCCTCAACTGTACTTAATAGTTCTATAATTTCGATTTGTGTGTATCGCTTCGGGAGTTGTAACGTAACTGTTAAGGCTATCTCTGAAGCTGATTTACCTCTTACAAGTTCAAAGTTACTTACTTTTAATTCCTGCTCTTTTGTAAATTTCATAAAATGCCCTACATCACTCATTTTTGATATCTCTATATAAAGGTTTATTATCTTTACAGAGGATATCACGCGCTCGTCTAGTCCATGAAGTACTGACATCACAAAAAAGATAAGTATGCAGCCAATAATAGCACCAGAATAAAAACCAACACCGATCGATAGACCAATACAAGCTGCCGCCCAAAGGCCAGCAGCTGTTGTTAACCCCATTACTCGATTTTTACCTGTCACGATAATTGTCCCTGCACCAAGAAAACCGATACCACTGATAACCTGCGCGCCCAAACGCGCAGGATCAGTATTTGGATACTGTGAACAGATGAATTGATTCGTAATCATTACTAAGGTTGACCCTATACAAACTAACATATAAGTTCGAAAACCTGCCGGTCGTTTTTTCCGTCCTCGTTCTATCCCAAGAATTCCTCCGCATACTAATGCTAACAACAAACGGACGGTTGTTGATACTAAATTAACTTCTGTCAATGACTCCGGCATAACCATGTTACCTCCTAAACTTATATACGAAATTGATTTAATGCTTCGTTTAATTCCTTTGCATCCGATTCTAAATGCAAGGTCGCCTCACTTAATTTTGATACCGTTTCTACTTGACGATTTGCTGCATTATCTACTTCTTCCGATGATGCAGCTGTCTCTTCCGATACCGCAGATATACTCTCTATTGCATTTAATGTAGTATTTTCAGCAATTTTAATACTAGAAATACCAGACGTAATCTCAATTAGCTCTTTCGCTATCATACCAACCGATGCATCAATTTTCTGGAATAAATCGATGGTATCTAATAACGCATTTCCCTGAGATTTTACAATATTCTCTGACTTTTGAACTGTGGTTACGGTAAGTTTCGTTTTTCCTTGAATGCTGCTAATGATAGTTGCAATTTCACCAGATGCTCTAACGGATTGTTCTGCAAGTTTTCTTATCTCATCTGCAACGACTGCAAACCCACGACCAGCATCCCCTGCTCTAGCTGCTTCAATTGACGCATTCAAAGATAACAAATTCGTCTGCTCTGCGATATCATTAATAACACCAATAATTTTACCGATGGACTCGCTCTCTGTCTCTAGCGATTCGATTTCCCCGATGATATTTTTTGTTATCTTTGTTGTTTCTTCTGACTTATCACGCAATATGCCGATGGAAACTAATCCTTGCTGTACAACAGCTTTTGAGTCCCCTGTCAGCTTTTCAATCGTTGTAACATTATCCGATACCTGATTCACTCTCGATGTTAGTTCATCTGACTGACGAAGGCATTTTTCGGAATCTTCCGCTTGTTGTACAATACCCTGACGAATTTCTTCAATCGAGGTAGAAATATTTTGAGTCGCTATTAAAAGCTGTTTTGTGGAATCCGATACTTCGTCTGTGGATGATGAAATGGTATCCTTTACTTTCTGCGCTTTATCAATAAGATCCTTTACATTAGAAATCATAACATTTGCGCTATCAGATAACATACCAAATTCATCTTTTCTATGGCAATTAACAGATACAGTTAAGTCCCCTTCTGAAGCCTTTTTTAGTACGACAATAATTTTATTAATAGCGTTTCCCATATCAGTTGACATAATGACTGCAATTAACATGGCGCAGGCCACTGCAATAAGAACTAATATAACAGTTGACGTTTTAATTGCATTTGCTTGTGATATCAAATAAGAGTATGGAACTAATCCACATACGGTAATTCCAGATTTCGTAGCTTTTGAATATAAAAACAGGTGCTTTTCACCATTATAATCCACATAGCTAGTTCCGCTTAACTCTGGACCTTCGATTGCATCGGTATAAAACGATTTGTCAGCAACCAATACGTCCTCATCTCCATCACAATGCACTTCATATCCATCCTTTGAGATCGCTACAAAGATAGAATCTTCAGAAATCTCAAGTTCTGATAATTTCTTTTGAAATAAATCTAGCCTGATATCTGCTACCATATAACCGATTTGTTTAAATCCATTCCCAAAAAATGCAGAAGATACGGAAAATGCATATGGTATTGTAACTTTACTTTTATCCTGTACAAAATGCTCATCAACAAACTGATGCTTTCCAGACCAAGAATATGCTCCGCGTTCACTTTCGTCTCTTTTACCCTCTTCGGTATCAAGATAAGCATCCATTAATTCCCTACCACTTAAATCCATACTCCCAGTGGTACATAAATTATTACCACGTTTACTAAATAAGTAGAAGTTAGCCAATACATTATCGGAATATGTCGTTGTTTCAATATATACTTGAAGATTCTTATATGTAGTCATATCTGTTACCGGATCATTTTTATATGTACCAGAATAATAATTCTTTAAGTTCTCATAGCCCTTTAACTGATTTAAGCGTAATTCTACCGTTTCCATCGCTAGTTCAAAGTAGTTTGTTGTAGTCTTAAGAGACTGAAAGGTTGATTCTTCATAGCTTTTTAACATTGCATCTGACGTTTTATTATAAGATGTAACTCCTAGAAAGATAATAAAGGCGATTGGTACCATAAACGCCAAGACTAACCTTAGACGAATTCCAAAGATCCTTTTTTTCTCCCTCTGCTTTGAATACCTATCCTGTCTAGTTCCCTTCGTTTGCTTTAATTCTTTGTTTCGCTTATATAACTTATCTTTATTCTCTTCCCTCTTTGATTGTGCCTGTTTTTTTAACCGTTTTGCCTTAATTTCTCCTTCATTCCTCTTTTTTTCCATCATAATGAACCTTCTTTCAATTTGTAAATTTTACGCTCTTCTTAGCCATAATTTTCATAAAAGAAATCCGCACTTTCTTAAAACTGCTGTCTATATAACGCCTTCCAGTTCTTCAATGATGTCATATTATATTATACATAAATTGCTACAATATACAACTAAGTTCAACATATATTGACATGTTATGCAGTGTACTAAAGTATTTATATTAGTTTTCTCTTAAAGTACCTCTTGATACTTTTTTCTTAAGGTATCCTTTGTATTTGTAAATGCCAACTAATATTTTCTTATACAAATAACTACTATTTTCTTTTACAAACAGCTAATATCTTTCTTTTACAAGCTATATTTTTCTTTGTACTCAGTTTGTTTTTTCTTTGTATACAGTATGTATTTTTCTTTATGTATCGCTTGTATTTCCTTGACATTTCGTATAGTTAAACTTATAATAGAATTACATAGTTTTATGACTAAACTAATTATTCCCGTAACAACTTACAACACCCATTACTATGAAAGGTTTGGTATTTTCAAATGAATAACATTCCAAACATTAATGTCGGCATTGTTGCCGTAAGTAGAGACTGTTTCCCTATGAGTCTCTCCAACAGAAGAAGAGAAGCTGTTGTATCTGCCTATCGCGAAAAAGGACTTGAAATTTACGAATGTCCAGTCACGATTGAAAATGAGAAAGATATGTTAAAAGCCCTTGCTGATGTAAAAGCAGCAAATTGTAATGCTCTCGTTGTTTACCTTGGTAACTTTGGTCCAGAAAGCAGCGAAACATTATTAGCTAAGAACTTCGATGGTCCTGTTATGTTCGCTGCAGCAGCAGAGGAGAATACCTCTATTCTTGCAGATGAACGTGGCGATGCTTACTGTGGTATGTTAAATGCAAGCTATAACTTAAAGTTACGTAATATCCGCGCATACATACCAGAATATCCAGTTGGTACACCTACTGAGGTTGCTACTATGATTGAAGAGTTCTTACCAATCGCTCGTGCAATTATCGGTTTACAAAACCTAAAGATTATCTCCTTCGGTCCAAGACCTCAGGATTTCCTTGCATGTAACGCTCCAATCAAAGCGTTATATAGTCTAGGTGTTGAAATTGAAGAGAACTCAGAGCTTGATTTATTCGCATCTTTTAACGATCATGCAAATGACCCTAGAATTCCAGATGTGATTAAAGATATGGAAGAAGAGCTTGGTACTGGAAATAATATGCCTGGTATCCTTCCAAAGCTTGCGCAGTATGAGCTAACATTACTTGACTGGGCAGATGCTCACAAGGGTTGTAAAGAATTTGTTGTATTCGCTAATAAGTGCTGGCCATCCTTCCAGACTCAGTTTGGTTTCGTACCATGTTATGTAAATAGCCGTTTTGCAAGTAAGGGTATGCCAATCTCCTGTGAAGTTGATATCTATGGTGCATTAAGCGAGTACCTTGGTGTTTGTGTCAGCGAAGATTCTGTTACTCTTCTTGATATTAACAACACCGTACCTGCTGATATGTACGATGCTTCAATCAAAGGCAAATTTGACTATAAGCCAACCGACACCTTTATGGGCTTCCATTGTGGAAATACACCATCTAAGAAGTTATCCTTCTGCTCAATGAAGAATCAGAAGATTATGGCTAGAAGCCTTGAGCCAAATCAGGAACCAAACATCACAAGGGGTACCTTAGAGGGTGATATCGCTCCGGGTGATATCACATTCTTCCGTCTTCAGAGCACTGCTGATACAGTATTACGTGCTTATGTTGCAGAAGGTGAAGTTCTCCCTGTTCCAACTCAGTCCTTCGGAAGCATCGGTGTATTTGCGATTCCAGAAATGAAGCGTTTCTACCGTCATGTATTAGTTGAAAAGAATTATCCTCATCACGGAGCTGTTGCATTCGGACACTTCGGTAAGGCAATCTTTGAAGTATTTAAATACTTTGGTGTAGCTGACATTGAATTTAACAAACCAGCTTCCATGCTATATCCGGCAGAGAATCCTTTTTATAGATAATTAGGATATATCATTCTTTTTTCAAGCCAGAATTTATTTTAAATCTAGAATATACTTCTTTATAAAGAAGCAGGAACAAACGATCCGTTTGTTCCTGTTTTTTCATCTCTTTATATCATCTGTACTAATTTAATAATATCCAATTCTTATCGGAAACATTCTCCGTATTACTGAATTCCTTCTATCATTTGAACAATTTGTTTTTCCCTTAAAGGACTACCTGAGGTAATTGAATACGTATATGTTCCATCTGTCCAAGTTGCTACCTGATATCCGTCATTATTCCCCTTTAATAAAACATTTTGTCCATCCACTGTAATTTCACGCAACTTCTCATAAGTGTTATATTCACCGCTGATATCATCCGTACCTTCTGCCATACGATAAGTAATGTTATTAGTGCCATTGGAATAAGTGATTTGTGCTATGGTTCCCCCAATTACTGAAGTATCAATAACTTCATACCCTTCTGGAACAACCGTTGGCACCTTTAAAGGGAACGAAACACTTTCTTTTAAGGTCTTAATATCATCTGTCTCTACTATCGGATTCGGTATTTGTACTTGTTCCTTCGTACCCTTCGTCAATTTAGGTAAAACTAAAATACCCAGTGAAAGAGCCACGCAAGCAACCATCACTGCTAGTAATAGCCATCTCCTACCTATGGTCCTCTGTTGTTTTGTCTTTGTTACCTTCGTCTTAACTTCTCTCATTACTCGTTCCTCCATTTCCTTACTGATATATATTTTTGTTAAGGCATTTTTATAATCACTCATGAAAATCATACGCCTCCTTTAATGTC
>DPVV01000204.1:13196-19098 GCA_003526525.1 Lachnoclostridium phytofermentans
CCTTTAATGTCGTTTTTAGCTTTTCCCTTGCTCTTGATAATAGTGACCTAATTGTAGTATCCTTCTTTTTTAGGATTCTTGCAATTTCATCGGTTCTAATTCAATGATCTCTCTGACCAAATCATCTCCGGATAATGATTCAAGTCCCATCCTTTCGCCCCCTTTCACTCTATATACAATGGAAAGTTTCTTTTTGTTGCAAATTCCCTTAACGTAGAATTTATGTTGATGTGGTATAATAAATAAAAAATTGGAGGTGTTTCGATGCGAATTTTAATCGTTGAGGATGAAATTGATTTATGCGATACCATCGCAGAGGGATTACAAATAGATGGATATGCCGTTGATACCTGTTATCGTGGAGATGTGGCATATGAGCTTATCTCCACAGAAACTTATGATCTTGTTGTATTGGACTTAAATCTTCCTGGTATGGATGGTATTGACATATTATCAGAGGTACGAAAAACAAATAAAGATTTGAAAATTCTTATTTTATCCGCTCGAAGTAGCGTATCCGATAAGGTATTGGGACTTGATATCGGTGCAAATGATTACCTGTCAAAGCCTTTTGCTTTTGAAGAACTAGTGGCACGCATCCGTAATCTATTGCGCCGTTCCTTCTTACAGGAAAATGCGGTGCTCCTATGGAACGAAATTTCCTTAAATACAGTTGGACGTACGGTATCCGTAAATGGTATCGATATTACTATGACCAAAAAAGAGTTAGCCTTGTTGGAGTATTTTCTTTTGAACCAAAGTAAGGTCATCAGTCAAGAGGAGCTGATGGAGCACATTTGGAATATGGAAGCGGATAGCTTTAGTAATGCGGTTCGGGTACACATTGCTTCTCTGCGCAAAAAGCTTAAGATAGCACTTGGATATGATCCTATCGCAACTAAAATTGGCGAGGGTTATTATTTGAATGGAGGTAAATCACTATGTTAAAAAAGCTACCCATTCGTGCTCGACTGACTGCTCTTAGTATCTTAGCAATTACCGCCTGCTGTATTGGCTTAACTATTATTTTAAACTTTTCCGCAAACCGTATGGCGAATGTAATTGAAGCCATCCCATTAACACCAGCAACTGAAGTAACGGAAGAAACATCAATGTGGGTACAGCCCCCTTCCATCGGCATATCAGCGCCATCGGCAGACTCCAGGATAGCGCGAACTCATTTTTTATATCAAAGTATTCTATATATGGTATTAATCGTGGCCATAGGCGGTGGACTTACCTACTATATTACAGGAAAAGCTTTAATGCCATTACGGGTGTTGAGCCACCAGATGAAAAATCGTACGGTACACAATCTATCTGAGGATTTACCGGTACCAGAAATTCACGATGAGATTGCGGATCTGACGATTTCATTTAATCAGATGTCTGGCAAATTAGAAGAAGCCTTTGCCATGCAAAAACGGTTTTCCCAAAGTGCCGCCCATGAGTTACGTACACCGCTTACGGTACTCAAAACAAAGGTAGATGTCTTTAAAATGAAAAAAGAGCACACTTCCGAGGAATACAACAATTTACTATCCGTCATCACCACTCATACAAACCGACTGTCAGAGCTAGTGAAGGATTTATTAGACCTGACCAATATGGATGATCTCAACTGTGATGAGCAAATCGAACTAAACGCATTACTCCAAGATGTAGTGGAGGAGTTGATTCCTCTTACAAAAGAAAAAAATATTTCAATAATTGTAAATGGCACATCAAAAAGCATAGTTGGAAACAAAAGTCTGCTGCACAGAGCCTTTTACAATCTAGTCGAAAACGCCATCAAATATAATACCGAAAACGGAACAGTTGACATTTCCATTGGTGATGCGACAGACCATGCTGTTGTAACGATTACAGACACAGGTATCGGAATACCGAAGGAGCTAGAAGAGTTAATTTTTGAACCCTTCTTTCGTGTGGATAAATCTCGTTCAAGACAAATGGGCGGGGCAGGCTTGGGATTATCAACCGTGAAAACAATTATCGAAAAGCATAACGGGGTCATCTCCGTTTCCAAAAATGAAACAACGGGCAGTCGATTCATCATACAATTATAGCAAAGAGACCATGAACAGCTTTGTTTGTGATCTTCTTAAATATAGCAGACTATCTCTTGTAAGGTACACGATTACTTCCACTTATTTAAAGATAAGCGATCTTTATCAGATTTACTTAACACGGATTTTATTTCGTCTTTGCTACAATAACCTTATCAAAATGAAATAAGAGATAAGATCATGAAAAAGTTGATTACATAGTTAATGGCTGTATCATCAAAATATTGAGAAACAATGGAAAAATAACGATAGCTATACAACCTTGGAATAGTTGCAAGAACAAGCTTTCAGTAAGTAAAGGAGATCAAGATGTTTTTAATAAGAAATGTATCCAAGCAATTCGGGGATGAATATGCCCTAAGAAATATTTCTATGACCATTAGCAAGGGGCTGAATTTTATCATCGGTTCCTCTGGTAGTGGTAAAACTACGTTGCTGAAAATCATCAGTGGTATGGAACAAAAATTTGACGGCGAAGTTTTTTATTGTGGGCAAGATGTAAAAGCACTCACTGAGCAGGAAAAAAGCTATTACTATAATAATATATTCGGCTTTGTGTGGCAGGATTTTAACTTGTTGGATGATTTGACAGTTTTGGAGAACATCATGCTTCCACAATATTTAAAACATGGTCAAGATAAAAAAGCAATTATGAAGGTGTTACGCGAACTTAAAATTAGTGAACTTGCCAATCAAAAGGTAGGTAAGTTATCTGGTGGTCAAAAGCAGCGTGTAGCAATAGCTAGAGAACTGATGAAAAATCCTCAAGTCATCATTGCAGACGAGCCAACCAGTGCTTTAGATGAAAACTCCTCAAAAATCACAATGGATATTTTGCGTGATATTGCCAAAAACAGAACTGTGATAGTAGTTACTCACGATACCTCGCTGATTAACCAGAAGGCCAAGGTTTATGAACTTGATAAGGGGGAATTGGCTACTGCTACCGAGGCGGTTTCCACAAAGGAAGAAAAAGCTGACACGTCCAAACCTCATAAGCTTTCTTTTGCGAATGCCTGTAAACTATCTTTAAGTAACATCAAAAGTAAGTGGAATCGTACAATTACTACCACAGTTTCACTGGTGGTTGCTGCAACCCTTCTGTTAGTTACAGTTAGCGGTGCTATTATAGACAGTAGTCAGTCTGCCTTTGACAAATTGTTTGAAACCTATGGAGAAGGCATTTTGGATATCGACATCGTGGGTAGCTTTATGAGTGCGGGTGGATCGGATGGCTCCCAAAATGACGAGCCAAATGCCAATGTAGACCAGAATATTGATGGACTGTATGATAAATATCTACATGACACGCGGGTGTCCCACATCGTGTTCACGCAAGCATACAACGACGTCAAGATAACAGCAGATGGCAAGGAGTACAACATCGAAACAAGTAATTCTGTCCCTGTTGTCAACAAGCTAATTGCAGGCAAAATGCCTATGGGAGAAGACAACGAAATTGCTGTCCCAGAAAGCTTTATTGAAAAGCTAGGTATTAAAGCGGAAGAAGCACTAGGTAAAACTATTGACTTTAAAGGACGCGTTTATAACTGGGACAGTGGTGAACCTGTTTCAATGCCAGTGTCTACCACCGTGAACATTGTTGGAGTGGTAGACACCACAGTTAAATATGAATACGGTGGACAGTTGATGGAATATTCCGTGGATGACTCCTTCTTTTTTAGTAGATCTGCACTAAATGAGATGCGCACACAAGCGGACATAAAAAACAGCGAAGGGAACTTTACTATCCGCACTAAGACACCCGCTGATCTAATTGCAATTAAGGATGAACTCAATGCAGAAGGCATCGTCCCATTAGGACGTTTTGAACTGGTGGAGGATATGGTACGCTTAAATGACCAGACCACCCAGCAGTCCGGTTCTGCTATTCTCGTTATCGGTATCTTGGCAGCTGTAATCATTCTTTTTGTATCCTTAATGACCGCTCTAACACGTAGGAGAGAATATGCAATTTTTAAAGTAAGTGGATATACAAATCAGCACCTCTTACTGATGACAGCTTCGGAATTTTTGCTTTTGGCAGTAGCATCCGGCATTCTATTCCTATGCATTTCTCCTCTTATAAACTTAGCAACCACTGCATTTTGGAATGTCGATATTCTAAACGGAAAACTACTTGGAACCGGAGTGATACTCGTCCTTGTAATGGGTATCCTCTCCTGCACAACCACAACTATCGAAGTTATTATGACTAAGGCATCTGCCTCGCTAAAGACAGGAGACCGTTAATTATGATACAAGTAAAACATGTGACAAAAAAATATGGGAATACCATTATACTAGAAAACAGCAGCTATTCCTTTCCTTCCAAAGGTATCGTATGCCTAATGGGTGCGTCTGGTGGTGGCAAAACCACCCTGCTTAACCTTCTTGCTGGATTCGATACTGATTACGAAGGAGAAATCCTAGTAGGTGGCACATCAATTAGCGGAATGGACGCGGGCAAGCTCTGTCAGTATCGCCGGGATAACATCGGCTTTGTGTTCCAGAATTATCACCTGCTACCGGGTTATACCGTACTGGATAATGTGCAGCTTGCGTCTGCACTATCGGAGGATTCTCCAGAGGTTAGCAAGCAAAAAGCCGCAACACTGTTAACGCGACTAGGAATCAAAGAAAAGGAAAATCAAAAAGTGGAAAACCTCTCCGGCGGTCAAAAGCAGCGTGTTGCAATCGCCAGAGCCTTGATGAGTGACCCACAAATCATATTCGCTGATGAACCTACCGGTGCCCTTGACCGCACCACTTCAACAGAAATTATGAAGCTGCTACAGGAAATATCTAAGGACAAACTTGTTGTGGTGATTACTCACGATGCAAAAATCTGCGAATTTGCCGATGAGATTATTCACATTAAGGAGAAAAAAATAATAGAGGAGCAGGTAGGAAGACGCGATGAGACAAACAAAAAATCGTTAATAGTAGGTTCACCACCTAAGGTTTCCGTATTTTCTCGCGCTGTGAAAAACTTTAAGGTGCACGTAATGCGTTATGCTGCGGTATCTCTCTCTATCTCAATTGGCTTACTTGCCTTTCTGTTTTCTCTATCCTTTGGCAATGTAATGGAACGCTCTATTGACGACTTTAAGACCAAGAACACCGCCTTTAATAATGGCTATATCAAGGGTACGGACGATGGCACAATTCTTGAATATCTTAAGAAGGACGAACGCATCGAAAACGTGTATTATCAGTATAAGCTTCGTAATCTTACTTTATCGACAGGTGGTAAAACAGAGCAGATAGCAGAGAAGTTCCCAACGCCAAAAGCAACCGAGAGCTTATCCTATGGGGTAATGCCTCGTACCGGACAAAATGAGATTGCAATCACACCGAGTCTTGCCAAGAAATTTGATACAGACATTAAGAGTCTTATAGGAAAAGAGTTTATATTAGAACTGGACGGACAAAAATATAAGCTTACTATGAGTGGAATCTATAACGCTGGCTATGATGATTTTATTGTCAGCTCCGATATTGAGCAACAATTTTATAAGAATCATACGGAGGAAAAAAATTATTCTATTAGCTATGATGTCAAGAATTTTTCGGATATTGTAGGGGTTAGTAATGTCCTAAAATTACGTGGAATTACTGCTAAAACCGCCTCGGATGAGGTGTACGCACTACAAAACACTTTTCATAGTTTAAACAAATTATTCCTTGTGGTTTCCTTTTTGATTTTGGCAATTGGTTTGTTTATCTGCACTGTTTTACTAAACAAGCTACAAAATACTCGTTATCACGAAATAGGACTTTTATCAGCCCTTGGGTTTAGCAGACAGCAAATCAGTTCGATGATTCGATGG
>DPVV01000204.1:19226-25329 GCA_003526525.1 Lachnoclostridium phytofermentans
ACCTCATCCTTCTTTTTGGCAGCATATTGCTCGGTAAACTGCTTGATTTTACGCTGATTTTTACAGGAGTTCAGGTTGTTATATCAGTCTTTTCTACCTTCGCCATTGTTATGCTTCTAAGTGCTGTAGCAAGCTATAAGCTAATTCGTACTGAGCCGGCGATAGCATTGAGAAAATAGCGAGAGAAAGCTATTTTGGGTATACTAATCCTGATAATAAAAATAATCAAAATCTGCAGGTATTCTAGAACCACAACCACCGTTATTGGCATAGATTCCAACTAAGGTACCCGTATGACGCTTTGGATCATCTGGAACTCCTTCGTCACATAGGTAGATACAGTGTTTTAATACACCAGCCAAAACCCAATTATTTCCATTGTAACTATAATAGAAACTACGAGTTAATTTATCAACAATAACTTTAAGATAAACTGCACTTTCCCTGATGTTAGGAACTTCCGCCATCAATTCCTCTCCATGATTTCGGTTAATCACAAGCTGAAGTTTTCTACCACCCTCATAGCAGAGAGAAAATCTCGCATAAGTCGCAGTACTATAGTAGCAAGTCAAACCTGCCTGTTCTCCGTCTTTGGTTGGATGAAACTCTAATTTCGTTTCTGCTTCATAAGAAAGCTCTTGCTCTCTACGAACTAGAGTATTCTTAGCGCGAATCTCATCTAATTTACCATCCCTTGTCCAGATACGAAAGAATCCTGGTCTCTCTGTTAAAGAACAGCTGCCATAATCAGGATTTCTAACAAACTCCCACTCTAAATTAAGTTTCTCTTCCTCAAAATTGTCTTTTAGATTTCTCTCAAATACGCACTCTTTAAGGTCTGGTGCTATTTGTCTTTCACTTGGACCTTTCCCTTCATTGATGATAAACCAACCATCTTCTGTCCAGGTTACTGGGTCAAGACCAGATTCCCTTCCAACGGTCGTATATCTTCCCTGATTTGGTCTACCAAGTAAATAATAAATCCACCAGTCACCATTCTGTGTCTGAACTAATTTTCCATGGCCGGTACGCTGAATAGGGGAATCCTCCTTAAACTGACGCAGAACTGGATTATAAGGGCACTCTTCATAAGGGCCATAAAGATTCTTGGAACGCGCCACATTAATTCCGTGACCATATCCAGTTCCTCCCTCTGCTACGATGGCATAATAATATCCATCCTTTTTCATAATGTGAGGGCCCTCTGGACAACGCTCACCAGTCCCTTCCCATGCTGCAACAGGATCTCCAATCACACGTTTCCCATCGTCACTTAATGGTATAACCGTTGCGGCCTTTGCAATCACCATATAGTGTTTTCCATCATCATCGATAAAGTGTGATGGGTCAATCGCATCAACTTCAAGCCAAGTAGGTGTAGAATAAGGACCTTCCGGCGTCTTTGAAGTAACTAAAAGCTGTCTACGGAGTACATTATTTCCTCTGGTACCGTCACCATTTAAACGAAGTGTCGCATAAATGTAAAAGGTTCCGTCATGGTATGAAATATCTGGTGCCCATATTCCGTGAGAATCCTTGGTATCTTCAAGTGGTAGATATTCTGGATCCGCAATTGCATGTCCTATTATGTGCCAGTGAACCATATCCTTGGAATGAGAAATAGGGATCGCTGGGAAATACTGAAAGGAGGAATTCACCATGTAATAATCATCTCCGACGCGAATGACAGACGGATCTGGGAAAAAACCTCGTTGTACTGGATTACAATATTCTTGCCCCACTATACCAAACCTCCATATGTTCTTGTCCCAGTAGCAAACCCCTCATAATCTTGTAAAAACATCTCTGCTGCCTTCTTCATACAAATAGTTACCGTATCCTCTCGGAATACTAGCAGCATATTCATAGACGCAAAACACTCTTCTATGATATTCGTCTTAATATAAAGTACATCTTCCGTAAGCCATACTCCGGAGCACATGCAATCAAACTGTGTATCAGGGAATTTTTGATGAAACGCGCCCTTTAAATCGAAGGTCAACCTATGTGATTTTTGTTTCATTTTGTAATCAAAGTATCCGATTTCTCCATCGATAGCGACTGTTACTTCCTCTAACCCCATCTGATTTGGCTGCATACTATAACTTTGTGCCATTGTCTTCTTTTCTTCTTTGTATGATTCAAACATTGAAGAAGCAACAGGGGCTTTTAGATGATTTATTATATCAGAAAGAGTTTCTTCTGAATCACCGAAAGAATCACTTTCTAGATATGGATATACTTGCTGATAAAATGCATCATATATATTTTTAAGTCCATCTGGAGAACCTTGTGTGTCCGCTGTGGTTGCAAATACAAAATTATGCTCTGGAAAACACACCGCAAGCTGCCCACCCATTCCGTAGAAACAAAATCCATTATGTCTTGTTTTCCATATTTGATATCCATAGCCAAATTGCTCATCAAGATATGGTTGCATTACTGTGTCTACCTGCTTTGTTGTTGCCTCCATTAGGTATTCTCTTGGTAATAACTGCTCTCCTCTATACTCGCCCATATGTAGACATACATTGGCTACTAATGCTAGGTCTCTTAGTGTACAAATCAGTCCAGAACCGCCCTGAGAAACCCCCATAGGATCTTTTAGAATCTTTGCATCTTTGGAAAAACCAATGCGATCTAGGAATTTTACTCTCAAATAATCAAGTAACTCCATTCCAGTAAGTCTTTCTACTAAAGCGGATAGAACATGTGTCGAAGAGGTATCATAAGAAAAGATGGTACCCGGTTTATGAGAAGGCTCTACATGGAAAAATGATTCTACCCAGTCACCTTCTGGATTTCTCTTATATGTCGTTGTATGGTGAGCTGATGTCATACAGAGCATATCACGAATTGTGGTTTCTTTAATCCATGGATGTACCCCAACTTTTGGTAACTTATCCTCAAAATAAGTACAGATTGTATCTGTAAGTTTCAGCTTCCCTTCTTCCACAAGTAAGCCGATTGCAATTGAAGTAAAACTTTTTCCAACGGAATACATACGATGCATCGATTCTGCGCGAAATGGTTCCAAGTAACCCTCATAAATAACTTCATCCTCTTGCATCATAAGAAAACCATGTAGATTCACTCGGTCATCCTGTATTTGTTTAAGAAATGACTTCACTGCTTTTTCCGGTATTAATTTTTTGTTCTCTGTCATACTCATTTCTTACTCCTTTGTGGTAAATTTATCCATCATCCATTTTTTTCTGTAAAGTGGATACTCGGAATCGCTTGCTACTTCCTCGTAACCCTACAGCAGCTCCGCTAAGAGGAGGGGGACATCTTTTGTAAGTGTATTACTTTAATATCCTCTTACACCCTCTAAAGATTCATCATTTTCAATCCAATCATTAACATCAATCGTACGATAATCTTCTTTGCTATCTCTAATTACTACGGTATCAATTCCCGCATTAATAACCATACGTTTACACATGGAACAGCTATTAGCATTCTGAATATAAGTCATATCTGGCATTTCAAATCCCACCAGATAAAGCGTTGCTCCAAGCATCTTTTCTCTTGGTGCACTAATAATTGCATTTGCTTCTGCATGTACACTACGGCACAACTCATAACGTTCTCCTCGTGGTACCGAAAGCTTGGTGCGTATGCAAAAATTCAAATCAGAACAATTTGCTCTTCCTCTTGGAGCTCCGACATAACCGGTTGCAATAATCTCATCATTATTTACAATCACTGCTCCATAAATTCTTCTAAGACAAGTACTACGTTTGGAAACCGTTTCTGCAATATCAAGATAGTAATTCACTTTGTCTCTACGTTCCATATGTTAACTCCTTTTCTGGCGTTTAACGCCTTACTATAATGGTATAAGCTTGATTCTCTATTATCACCTAGAATAGCATACTGTTTTTTATTATACAAGAAAAAACAATTACGAATATAAGCTCATCTTCATATTTTTATATTGTCTGTTAATACTACATGTAAGAAATTGATACGTTAGATTATCACTTTTCATACGAACAGCCATTACATGCCACTGCTGTTTGAGAATGTAGTCATAAAATATACAATAAAAAGCTCGTATCACGAACTTTCCTCCGTCATGAATAAACTAATATCCATAGATCAATACTTGACTCTATGGTTAACTAAGGAGTCACTATGAAACTACTAATTAAAAATGGAATAATTTTAACGATGTCCGGAACAATGTATCAACCCGGTGATCTTTTAATAGAGGACGGAAAAATTAAAAAAATCGCCCCTACTATCACAATTAGTGAGGAGGATTCACTTATTACCATTCCAGCAGCAAACTGTATTGTGATGCCAGGTTTCATTGAAGCACATTGTCACGTCGGTATTGCTGAAGAAAAGAAAGGGAAAGAGGGAGACGACTCAAATGAGACAAGCGATCCGGTTACTCCATATCTACGGGCAATCGATGCTATCAATCCGCTTGATCCAGCTTTTCATGATGCCATTCGAACAGGTATTACAGGGATTATGGTAGGCCCGGGAAGTACCAATGTCGTAGGAGGACAATTTGCTTTTCTAAAAACAGCAGGTTCGAGATGCGTTGAGGACTTAGCTATATTAAATCCTGCAGCAATGAAGGTTGCATTTGGTGAAAATCCAAAATCCTTTTATGGTGAACAAGCTATGATGCCATTCACCCGAATGGGTATTGCGTTTTTACTTCGGGAAGAATTATGGAACGCCAAGCAATATCTTAAGAAAAAGAAGAAGGCAGAAGAAACTTTAGAGGAATTTGAGGAGGATTTTCGATTAGAGCCATGGATACCAGTCTTAGAAAAAAAGATTCCCCTGAAAGCACATGTCCATCGTACGGATGACATCCTAACAGCAATACGAATCGCAAAGGAGTTTGATTTAACTATGACCTTAGATCACTGTACGGAAGGGCATCTAATCTCTGAGGAAATCTTAGCTTCTGGCTTCCCCGCTATTGTTGGTCCTGATCTTACTTCCCGCAATAAAATTGAAACACAAAACATGGGCTTTAAGACAGCGGGTGAACTTAGCAAGGCTGGTGTTATGGTTTCCATAACAACCGACCATCCGGTTAGTCTTATACAATCCCTTCCTATTTGCACTGGTCTAGCTGTTAAGAATGGGCTACCGATGGAGGAAGGACTAAAAGCTCTTACAATAAACGCTGCAAAAATATGTAGAGTTGACGATCGAATAGGAAGCCTTGAGGTAGGAAAAGATGCTGACATCGCCATCTTTGACGGAAACCCGCTCGAAGTCTTTACAAATTGTCTCTATACCATTATTGATGGTAAAATTGTTTATCAATATCATAAACCAGAATGAAAGGGGCCCATTTTCCGGAAAAATTGCATCTTGGAATGAAATGTTATGGTTAACGAAACATTGGTTTGAACTAGAATCGTTAATGTTTACAAAATGAGCATTTTGCTCCTAATGGAATAGCAAGAATAATCAAGCGAGCGAAAGCAGTAAACCGCTTTCGCTCATTTTCTAAGACATTGCCGCAACCCGCTTTTTTATTATGTCACCTTACTATTTTTTATAATTACATCTTCTTAATAGTAAAAAGCTGAACGCACCAAATAAAGCGAACAATGCAAGATTACATAGCATATTAACATATGGTTCTCTTCCAAAGGCATAACCAGTATAAAAATTCATTATCTTTATAGCAAATTTGGATAGAGCACCATGAAATAAATACTGATCCGAAAGTGGATATACAACGATAAATAAGGCTGGAACACCTACACTCACTATTATTTTTTGTAGTTTATTCATGCGGTAATAAAGAAGAGAAATAAAAATACCAATAGCACCTGCTAAAATGTAAAGGAAAAATTTCCACAAGTACTCATCAATCATTCCTTTTGCTCCTGCATCACTGGCATATGCAGCCCCATAAGCTTGATTAAAAATTCCATAGTATGATACATAATGATTGAATATCTTATATAGAATTGCTTCTATAAGAGAAACTACCGCCGTGGTGGTTATTAAGCAAAGTGTAGTACTTAGGAATAAGGTCTTTCTTGAGTATCCATGTTGCAAAAACAAAAGAAAATCGGATCGAATCATTGAAAGCATAGTAACAAAAAACATTACG
>DPVV01000195.1 GCA_003526525.1 Lachnoclostridium phytofermentans
AGCTAAAAACAAAGGACATGAGAGAGGAAACTTTCATGTCCTATTTCATAGAAAATTATATGCTTCTAACAATGGAGAACGAAAATAAACTTTAAAGCAAATGATAATAAGGTTAGCGAATACATGAATGTTAGTTACCGCTATGTGCTATACGTAATTAAGCAATTCTGAGAATTGGGAATATTAGCAAAAGAAAAAGGAATGGGATATACCATTTCTGACCTAGGACCTGTTTCAATCATATCAGTAAGTGATCTATCGGCTGCGTATGATCACGCTCCTTTATGGTGGGGGCAGGATAAGGATTCAAAGCATAATGCAATATTTATAATACCGCCGATAACAGTGGAGGAGGTATTTGAGGAAGTAGGCGAGATAAAACCTGAATATGAAACGGTTGCATATTTTGGTAGGGTTGTTTTTTGGTCTGCACCTCTAAAGACTTTTTCGAGAACACGTTGGTCAAAGATTGTTGGCTCGTCTTTGTACGATAGCATAACCATCAGAAACTCAAACACCGTTACAAAGCTGCTGCAGCTTACAAAATTATAGCAGAAAAAATAAAAGTATTTGACACTTGGGGCTTCAGTTACAACATTAATTGACAATCTAATTGTTGTATATGAGAATTACAACGCTGTGAGTAGAACGATTAGAATTTATAAAGGAGAAGAAAAATGAGTGGAAAAATTATTATGAACTTAGCAATGAGCCTTGACGGATATATTGCTGATGAAAGCGGCGGCTTTGACTGGATTGTGGGACAAGGCGATACCTCTATTGATACAGCCGAAAGAAGTGAGTTTGAAGAGTTTCTTGCGGGCATTGATATTGTTGTTATGGGCAAAAACTGCTATGATCAGGGTTTTGCTAAAGACTATTCAACAAAAACAATATATGTAGCTACAAGTGATGAGAAAGAAGATAAGGGTAATATTCGTTTTATCCGTGGCGATATAGTCAGAATATTAGAAAAAGAAAAGGACAGTGGTAAAAATATATTTCTGTTTGGTGGTGGCGGTCTGGTAGATCACTTTGTTAAAGCTAATGTTATAGACGAATATATTGTTGGAATCATACCAACGATACTTGGAAAAGGCCGTCCGCTGTTTTTAGGAAACAATCCGACAATACAGCTACATCTTGATAAATACACCGTTAATGATGGAATTGCTGTGTTTCATTACTCAAAACGATAATAAAATGCGGTAAGTCAAAATTACCATTTGCCGGCGAAAAGGAGAAAGTATATTAATTATGATCAGAGATTTTAAAGAAATCGATATCGACCAAATTATGAAGATATGGCTTAATACAAATATCAAGGTGCATCATTTTATTAATAGTAGCTATTGGATAGATAGCTATGCCACAGTCGAAAAAATGATGCCGCAAGCAACCATTTATGTGTATGATTTCAATGGTCAGATTCAAGGGTTTCTTGGACTGAACGGAGATTACATCGAGGGAATTTTTGTCGATGCAGAATATCAATCGAAAGGAATTGGTAGTCAACTGCTTGATTATGTCAAAGAGAGGAATAATAAACTTCTTTTGAATGTTTATAAAAGAAATGAGCGGGCAGTATCATTCTATTTGAGAGAAGGATTCGCGATTTTGACTGAACAGATTGACGAGGAAACAAAAGAAAGTGATCTCACGATGGTATGGAACTCTTAGAAGATTTGAACAATACAAAAGGAGCGATAAAGTTATGAAAGTAAATACTAGAAACGTAAGAATGTTTGCTTTATAATATAACTGCTCAATTGATGAAAGGATTTCGAATTACTCAATTTGTAATTTTAGTTTATTATTATATAGTAAAATATGGTAAACTAGTTTTATCTATGAAATGACAGAACTAAGTTTTTTCAAAAGGAGTAATTTATGCTTAGAGCGGAAAAATTAGAGAAAGTAAAAAAGGCTACACTTGCTATGCAGCGTTGGCCTTGGGAGCAGGGTGTAGTAGCGCAGGCATTTCTGGAAGCTGGCGATATTGAAATGGCCACGCTTATGGCAAGAGAAGCAGTGACCAATCAGTCTACAGATGGAAGACTCGGAATGAAGTATGAAAGAGGAGCAGCTACCGATCCTGCGGCAAACGGGGAAGTAGTATTACGGGCAGCTGAAATTACTGGAGAAGAAATTTTCAAGACTGCAGTTCAAAAAATGTTGGAATATCTAATTTATAGGGCACCAAAATCTAGTGACGGTATAATTTATCACAACGAGAACGAAGGAAAATTTTGGGTGGATTCTTTTTATATGGCACCACCATTTCTAGCGCTAGCAGGATATCCGAAAGAAGCTGTAAAACAGATGGTAGGTTATAGAAAATATTTATGGAATAGCGAAAAGATGCTTTATGCTCACCAGTGGGATGATAACCTTAGATGCTTTTCACGTGAACTCCACTGGGGAGTAGGAAACGGTTGGGCGGCAGCCGGTATGGTCAGCGTTTTAAAGGTCTTACCAGAGAAGATGCAAACTGAGAAAAGTCAGCTTATAGGGTATTTAAAGGAAGTAATAGATGGATGTCTGGCTCACCAATGTGAAAATGGTCTGTTTCATGACATTGTAGATGATTCCTCTACATTTATTGATTCAAATCTGGCTCAAATGCTCAGTTATTCAATATACAGCAGTGTTAAAAACGGCTGGTTAAATAAAGAGTACATTGAATATGCTGATAAAATGCGAGAAGCTGCATATTTAAGGGTGGATCAGAATGGTTTAATTCAAGGCTCCTGCGGAGTACCTGATTTCAATGCCCCGGCAACGGCTCCGGAAATTCAGGCATTTTATATTCTGATGGAGGCTGCTTATGATGATTATTTATACAAGAGGCAAACAGATTTACAATAATTGAACTATTATTGACCATAATGGTAGAACATGGTACATTAATTAGATGATAAAAGTACATAGATATTACTATTATTTGAAGTAAAGTTATTGATAGAATACGCCTTCGGACGTTTTTTAAAATACCAAAGAAAGGATTAGTATCCGATGATCAGGCAGGTAGATATCTTACTTGGAAGACGAAGAATTATCCTGCAGCACCAACGCGCTATAAATAAACTGAACACCCAATAATTTTGGAAAAAAGGACGTGTCGTTATGCGACGCGTCCTTATCGTTTTTCGCCCTGCCGTGTGTCCCGTTGTAAGTAACGTTAACCATGATGAATTTCTACCATCCATTCTTTTCTGAAACACGTCCGGTATGTAGCGTGTTATCTGTTGGATCCTGAACCGGCTTGGGTCAATCTGTCATTCAGCACCTCCTTGTATACAGACATATCCCGTTCGCCAACGATGGGTTCTCCTATAATTTTTCCCTCCGAGTCAATAAACAGTGTGGTCGGATAGGCAACTAAATTATTGTCAAGGTACTGCTTCAGTGAATTGTCGGGCACGATACTTGTAAAAGAGACACCTGTATCATTGACAATTTTTTGGGCTAGTTTCAAAAGCTCTTTATCTTTTACATCGCCAACAATGGAAATCAGCTGGGTGCCCTCCGGCATGTCTTCGCTCATTTTCTGCAAATCGGGCATTTCCTTAATGCATGGCTTACAGAAGGTAGCCCATATATTAACCATTGTCAGTTTATGCCCCGCAAAAATGGAGTTATCAACAGCTTTACCGCCTAGATCATTTGCAGAAAATGCACCCAGTTCGCCTACCGTGAATGTAGCAGGTTTTATGCTTGCCTTTATGGCTGGGAGCATTTGCATGATCTCGTCATAATCTGCCTTCATATTGGAATCTAAGGCGGAGGTGTCAACTGTGGGCTGTGCGTATATATATACGGTGCCGTCTTTCCGGAAGATTTCCTCCGCGGTCGCACACTTCGTGATGTCCGCGGCCTTTTTACTGGAATTCATCCATCCATCCCACTTTTCCGCAGGATATGCCAGAACTTTGAACGGGCAGTATTCACCCTTTTGAGGCATGAAGAATATATCCAAATGGTCGGAAGGGTCGGTTTCAGCCTTGGGAATATCCTTCCCCAATAGAGAAATATCGCCAAACATCACTTCATATTTACCCGGTATGATGGTTTCGTTATCGAGATATTTGACAGGCAGCTTTAGCGTGAAGCCCAAACCATCTTCCGTATAGTCCTTATAATCGGTATAATCATAGTTTTCTTCCTGACGCACCGCACTTTGGTCATTTTTTGAAGTTTCACCTTGTGTGCAGCCGGTTAAGAGTGCGGTGAGTATGAATGTGCACAAGAGAACTGTAAGAATCTTACTCATAATATTTTTTTTCATGATTTTCCTCCGAAATTTTTTTGGGGTTGTTTTCTACTTGGATTGCATTCTGAGGGCATTTATTCTTACATAAACCGCAGCGGATACACTCCGTGTGGTTCGGCGCTTTCACGGGCTCCACATTCATTGGGCAGATCTTGCCGCATATCCCGCAGTCAGTGCATTTGTTCCGGTCTATGTAATAGCGATAAAAGCTAAAACGATTGAACAGTGAGTAAAAAGCGCCCAACGGACATAAATATTTGCAAAACGGTCTGAATATCATCATAGAGGAAAGAATTACAACCTCTAAAATAAGCATTTTCCATGAGAATAACCAGCCGATGGTGGATTGCAGAGGCTTGTTCATGCTGATCAGAGGAATACCGCCCTCCAAGGTACCTGCGGGACATAAATACTTACAGAAATACGGAACCGTGGATCCGTAGGAATCTGCTGCCAATAACGGCAACAGCACTACAAGGATTGCTAGCACTAGGTATTTGCCAAACCGCATGATCCGTTCAGGCTTTTGTGGGATTTTGAGCTTAAGAAGGGGGACTTTATGCAAAAGATCCTGTATAAACCCAAAAGGGCAGAGAAATCCACACAAAAGCCTTCCAAACAATATTCCCATAAGAGCTAAAAATCCAAGAACATAAAAGGATATGCCGTAAGTCGAACATCCTGCCGATACCTGGAGGGAGCCGATAGGGCAAGCCCCAAGAGCTCCGGGACAGGAATAACAGTTAGGAATCGGCAGGCAGAGGTTTTTGCTTCTTCCAGTGAAAATCTTACCCTTCCAAAAGCCGGCGACATTGGCGTTCATCGAAACGGCAGACAAGCACTGGATTATAGTACGTTTAAATTTTTTAACCAATGCCAATACACTCCAGACATATGTTTATTGCTTTATTAAACACTGCTTCATACTCCCGATTCAAAGTACCAATCACCAGAACAGCAACAGCCAGAAAAAGTATTGAATATCGCGTAAATCGTATGTTCATTTTATTTTTCATAGAACCCTCCTTCTTTTTGAATAGAATATTATCGCCGACATTTTCATGTTAGCAGGCGGTTGTTGCATAGCTGCGTAAAAGTTGTGTCAAAGCTGTAATAAAGGTAATGAAAAGATTTGCGCCACTCTTATTTGCCATATCCGTCCGTCATTCTTGTCTGGGAGGAAATACCATTATAAAATTTACAACCCAGCAAAAAAGAGTTATACTTATAAATAGAACTGTTGTATTGGTGTAAGGGAAAAAATGTTAGTTTTACATTGGCGTGTTAACATCTTTGAGACAACTTCGTGTTATTCTTTAATTATCTTTGTAGCATAGAAAGGCTGGTGGATCACTTGCTGAATATTTTGATTGTAGAAGACGAGCTGGCAATCAATCAATTAATTTATATAAACTTGAGCGATGAAGGATACTGCTGTACGCGTGCTTATGACGGGGAAGAAGCAGCCGACCTCATTGAAAATAATAACTATGACCTGATTTTACTAGATATCATGCTTCCGAAAATCAATGGATACGAATTATTTGAGTACATACGTCCATTGGGAACACCCGTAATTTTTATCACCGCTAAAACCGATATCAATGATCGAATCCGGGGGCTGCGACTCGGAGCTGATGATTATATTTCCAAACCGTTTCAGGTGGGAGAACTGCTGGCGCGTGTGGAGGCAGTCCTTAGGCGTTTAGGAAAAAGCGAAAGGAAAATTGAGCTGTATGACGTAACGATTGATTTGAATTCCCGGGAGGTGCGAAAAGACGGCCAACTAATTGAGCTGACCGTAAAAGAGTTTGAGCTGCTGATTCAGTTAATTCAAAATAAAAATGTAGCGCTCCAGCGCAGTTGGCTGTATGAGCGGGTGTGGGAAGGCGAGTTCACTGGCGAGACAAGGACGCTTGATACACATATCCAGCGTTTGAGAAAAAAGCTGGAATGGGAAGATCGTATCAAGACAGTATTCCGAATTGGCTATCGGCTTGAGGTAAGGAAATGAAGCTGTTTGCGAAAATCTTTCTCAGCGCAATGATCGTCCTCAGCGTCGCGTTATCCCTGTCTGGTTATTTGTTCATAACGTTGTCATACAAAAATGCGGTTGATCAGGAAACGCAGCGCGCAATGGATCAGTATCAGTATATCAAGTTTTTACTTCAGGGTGATCTTCTAAATCGACGGGATCAAATCAATAAAAACAATTTATCTGATCCGATTTCTGAAAGCTTTTCAAAGCTCGCAGGTAAAAATTTACCTGGCTTATCAAGCGGCGGGAATTACATTTCTGTTTTTGGAGAAGATAAGATGTCAGTATATTCGACCTTTCCCTCTGATCCGGGTATTAATATATCA
>DPVV01000027.1 GCA_003526525.1 Lachnoclostridium phytofermentans
ATAATCTTAATATCTGTTTCTGTTATCCAGTGATCTTGATAGGTATCAAATATTTCTTGTACTTCTTCCTCCGTGAAACGCTTCTTTAATACGTTAAGAGTATCGAGATTTGCCCACTTTCTATCCTCCCCGCTAACCGGACACATCCAACTCTCCTGAATGAGCCATCCACCGAGATTCACACCACGAAATATTATATTTTCACCTAGCCCATTAATAACCTTACTACCTACTACTTTTAGAAATCTATTCATAATTTTCAAGTCCTTTTTCTTTCCTCTGTCTTATACGAATTCCTATTATAAACCCTCCAAAAAACTGAGCAGAAAACCAAAGCGTGTTTACACGCTTAGATATATGAGGTCTTGCAATTTTTAGGAAAGGTTTTCATGAGAAATTCGTATTACTAACTAGTTGCTTTATTCCTGACTTCCCTGATGAGGTTAAACTACATAAAACAAGAGACCGCAGCAAATATAGATATTTCTATTTGTCACAGCCTCTTTCCCTTAGGATGTCGTTTTTCTCTTACCTACCAGCAAAGTGTCATAATAGAATGTGCTGTAAGCGTAATATCGCAAACATGTTTACCTTCACAAATCTGCATACTAAGTTCTTCTGCTGTACGGCTCATTAATACAACGACTTTTTCACCATCCGGATTAATAAAGCCAACGGCATCCACTTGATCAGTAAACTTTGATACTAGGATTCTTTTTGCACCTTTTTTAACAAATCTGCTTAAATGTCCAATATAGTAGTATGATAATTTAATATCCAGTTGATCCTTCTCTTTGTCATACATAATTGGTGCATCACAGAAGTTTCCTACATGGTTTGGACCTCCTTGTGCATTTAACACAAGATTCCAATCAATATAACCATTCATTCCCTGATTAAAGTTACCAATGATATCATGCATATACATCTGCGCATTTTTTACTTGGTTATTGGATTTAAATCTGGAATATTCCACACAGCCTTCTGTAAAGATAAGTTCTTTATCAGGGTACTTTGTACTTACCGCATTAAGCGCTTCAAAGTGATCCCCTGAATACCAGTGAAATCCAATTGCACCAATACTCTTTGCTGCACCTTCTACTGAGAAGGTCTCATCTGCTCGTTCCAGGATGCAATCTTTATTATGATCCCATATTACAATAACAATCTTAGAGTACCCATGTGCATCTAATGTCTTTCTTAGGTTTTCCGTTGCAAAGATTCCTTCTTCTTCCCCCGTATATAAACAAGAATCCCACTTTTGAGTTGCCTTTGGTTCATTCTGAACTGAAATTCTATGAATGGTAATTCCTAACTTTTCATATTCCTCCACATACTTTACAATCATGTCTGCCCACATCTGATAGTACTCTTTTTTAAGAACACCTCCATGATTCATATCTTGATTGCTCTTCATGAAGGCCGGCGGACTCCATGGACTTGCAAGCAATTGAATATCCGGATTCACTGCTAAAGCATTCTTAATCATTGGAATTAAATACTGCTTATCCCTTTCCAGCGTGAATGTTTCTAAATTCATGTCCTCAAGATCTTCTATGTAAGCATAATTGCCAAGGGAAAAATCACAACTTTGTATATGTGTTCTGCAAAAGTTATATTGATTTCCGCCTTCACCGAAGCACATCTGTAAAAATAGTTCTTTCTTTTCCTCACTCATTGTCGACATTGTTTCAGCAGCTGCTTCTGTAAATGCTCCACCAAATCCATAAACGGTTTGTCTGGTTTCTTTTGGATAAACCTTAATCAGATTCATTTCTGCTCTTTCATTATTCGAAAAGGAAAGTTTGCTTGTTTCAAACTGTATTTCTTCATTGCTGCGATAGCATTTAATATTCATTTATTACCTCCGGGTATTTTTGAGTCTCAGGGCTTTCATATGTTACTTGATACTACCTGTTAGTTTTCTAACTTTTGTCTGTTCTTCTCAATTTTTTGATTCTTCACTTCTACTACAGACGCCCAATTATTGTCATCTAAGAATTTCTTGTAATTGTCTAACACAGAATTGAATTCATTTTCACTATTTGCACGAAACAAACCAACCAATGTTGTTGTCCATTCTGTTTTAGTAGCTGTATTAATTCTTGCTTCTTCAGTCCCTGCATCAGGGTTTGTATTTTCAAGAATAAAATGAGGTACTAATTTGCCTTTTCCCCACTCCTGCATCTGCTTAATCGAATCCGGAAAAGCACTATCACTTAATGCTTTGTATTTGTCATGACCAAAGAAGAAGAATTCACCGGTACGATACTCTTTCTTGAATCGGTCATTCTCATTAAGCTGCATTTCTTTTGCTTCTTTTGTCATCTCATATTTCCCCTCTGAATTAATCGTATAAGAAACTCCCTCAATACCGTATTGTGTCAAAATTTGTCCTTCTTCGCTTAACAGATATGTGAACAATTGAATTGCTTTTGCTGGATCCTTACACTGCTTTGTTATGTAGGATACCATCCAACCACTGATACCTGCCTGACTTAAGGTTGGTTTGTTACCTACTGTACTTTGTGGTCCATCGATAGCTATGTAAGCCGCATCAGGATTTGAAGTCATCCAGGTAGTTAGAAAACCAGAACGCTGTGGAGTACCATCCATCATAATAGTTGCATATTTACCTGCTTTAACTTTTTCTTCATGTGCAGTACCATCATCTGCAAAACTATCATCACTGATATATCCCTTACGGTACGCTTCATTGAAAGTTTTAATCCAGGATAAATAATCCTCATCAAGATTTCTTTCATAGTACTTTCCATCTTCATTTAACAATGGCACCCCTATAAAGTCTTGGAATTTATCTCCCATAGAACCTGTAGAATCCGTAGTAAACGAATTAAATCCAAATGGATAAAGTTCTGGGTACTTCTCTTTGATTTGTCCCAGCACATTAAGGAATTCCTCCTGAGTTCCCATGGATGGGCTTCCCAGTGCTTCGTACACATCTTTACGAATTACAAACGCAGTTGTTGCAAATATATTTCCACTTTCATAATCCGCTTTTGTATTGGAAAAATCCGCATAGCCGTAGCTCTTTCCATCATCAAGCTGTAACCAGTTCAGCGTCTCAGTAGAAGCCACTTTTCTAAAATACGGGTCATACCTGTCTGCAACTTCAAACAACGGAAGTGCCCAAGAGCTTGCCTTTAATGCAGCTTGTGATCCAGAATCAAATACACTGATTAAATCAGGCATATCTCCGCCCGCAAACAAAGTGTTTAATTTGGTATCATCGCCAACAATAAAGTTGATTTTTACATGCAAATCCTCCTCGATTTTTTTTGTAATGATATCCTTGCCCCATTCGGTGTTCCACCATTCTGCATTTACATACCATGTAAGCTCAGTCATTTCCTTTGTATCAAGTTTCCATGCCGGTGTTTCGGGATCTAATTCATATCTGGCTTCTGATTTCACAGAGCCTTTGTTTCCACTATCTACCTTTGTGTCGTCTCCCTTTTTTCCGCATCCCCCAAGCAACACTGTGGTCGCCATTAGAAGAGCCATGGATCTTGTCATCCATTTTAATAATCCTTTTCTCATAAAACTTACCTCCTTTTATTCTCTTATTCTTTTACTGCACCAAGCATCATGCCTG
>DPVV01000153.1 GCA_003526525.1 Lachnoclostridium phytofermentans
ATTTATCGAGCATAAAGAAATATACTTATCCAGGATCTAAAATTGCAGCCAATGTTATAACTAGCGGCACCGATTTTAAAATATTTTCACCTAAATATACCAAAAAGTATGATTCTAAATCAAAAATGGATTGCATTCTTATATCTGGTATAGTAACTATGTCTAGTGAAAATAATTTAAAAATTTTTAAAGGTACAATAGGTGTAAACCTAAAAACAAAGGATAAAATAGTTTATGCCTACTCTAACAATAGTACCACAGCTAAATTAAATGAAATAACAATAAATGATATTACAAAAGTTCAACTAAATGAAATTGATACATATATGAAAAATAAATATGGAGAAGCAGCTGCTTCAAAAATTATCTTTGGGAATACAAAAGCAGCAAGTGCTACATCTAGTGCTCCTGCTGCTTTGGGAAGCACATATACCTATAATGGATTATACAATTATAAAAAAGATAGTGTAATTGGAACATTTGCCATAACAATAAATAGTGTTACAGATTCAACATTTGATGAAGCAAAAAGCATGGGATACAAAGGACCAATCAATGAAGGTATAGAATTTAAATTGGTTAATATAACTTGGGATGTTATTAAAGCAGAAATAACAAAAGGAAATGGAAGTATTTATACTTATAAAGATTTTATAGGACCGATTTTTCGTGGTTCTTCAGTTCCTGGTGTAGATTATATAAATACTGTTACAGATAGTGGTTTTGCCGATATTTTGAAAAGTAAAATTGATGAACTTCAAAATGATAAAATTAAATCAAATTCAGCTACTAGCTTTACGGTAACAGGTAATGTTATATTGCCAGTAATTAAAGGCTATGAAAATTATATGGTATTTGTAGTTAAAGGAGAAGAGAATCCTAATTTAGATAGAATATATTTTAAGATAAAATAAATTCAACTTATGCATTGCATCTGTTATTTAGGTAATTGTAAAGAGAGCACTACTTGTGATATTATTGTATTGCAAGTCCGGGCTCTCTTTTTTGAAAGGAGAGACAATACACTTTTGCCCATTAAAATTTGAGAAATTATGAGAAGATTTGAAAAGATATATTTCAATGAAAAGCAGGGATACCTGTTAACTACTATAAACACTGATTTATCAAGGAAAATAAGGAGATTACCATAAATGATAAGAGTTATGTTCGTTTGCCTCGGAAATATCTGCCGCTCTCCAATGGCGGAATTTGTATTTCGAGATATGATAAAGAAAAAAGGTTTGGAATCAATGATTTGTTGTGAATCAAGTGCAACAAGTACAGAAGAAATCGGTAATTCGGTTCACTACGGGACGAAGAAAAAACTAAAAGAAGTTGGTATCATAGTGGATGGCAAACAAGCAGTCCAACTTAAGCGTAGTGATTATGATAAATATGATTTGCTTTTAGGAATGGAACAAAGAAACATAACAAATATGATGAGAATTCTAGGAAGTGATTCGCTTGGGAAGGTTAAGAGACTTCTCGACTTTTCCGAACGTCCAAGAGATATTGCAGATCCATGGTATACGGGAGATTTTGAAATAACGTATCAAGACGTGTATGAGGGATGTGACCATCTATTGACTTACCTTATCAATAATTATGGTATTCATCCGAAAGAACCAAAGGGTTGATATTTTAAGAATATAACACTATAATATCCTGATAGAAATAACGAGGTTAACATGCTTAATATTTTATTTGAAGACAAGCACATAATAATCTGTATCAAACCAATTGGTGTATTATCACAACCAGGTCAAGGAGAAGGTATGGATATGATTACTCTTTTACAAGAGTATCGAAAAAATAAGAAAGAATCAGATTACATTGGTCTTCTCCATCGATTAGATCGTAATGTTGGTGGAGTTATGGTTTTTGCAAAGTCAGAACTTGCAACTAAAAAATTATCGGTTGCCATTATGGAGCGCAATTTTACGAAAGAATATATGGCGGTAATCCATGGCAGACCGTCGGAAGAATCAGGGATTTTAAAGGATCTCATGTTTAAAGATTCTTCAAAAAACAAATCATTTGTTGTGAATCGAATGAGAAAAGGGGTAAAAGAGGCTTCCCTAGAATATCGCACGATTGAAACAATCGGGGTAGCGGAAGGAGAGTTTTCGTTAATACGGGTGAAGCTTCACACTGGACGTACCCATCAAATACGTGTACAATTTGCATCTCGTAAATTACCTCTAGTTGGGGATGGAAAATATGGCGGGAAGGATAATCAATGTGATGCAGCCCTTTGGTCGTATTGCTTGGCGTTTGTTCATCCACTTACCAAAGCTTTGGTGGATATCAAGCAATTGCCACCGGTACAGTATCCTTTTCATTTGTTTTCAGAAGAGCTAATAAAAGAGGAAGTTAAGAAAGAAGTTAATAAAGAAGAAGTTAATAAAGACGTAATGCTAGAACATTAAGAAAATAGATAACGAACAGAATAAAGAAAATGTAGAAAGAGTGTAAGATAAATCTTTAACTCTTCAAGATTATGTCTTCGCTGCAAACATAATCTTGATAATAGCATGGTCTTGTAATTATAATATTAAGCAGCGCTTTAGATCGGAAGA
>DPVV01000150.1 GCA_003526525.1 Lachnoclostridium phytofermentans
TAATATAAATATTAGTATACAGGAGGACCACGATGGAGAGGAACATTAAAAATACAGAGAAAACCTGTATGGAGATGGAAACAGATGCTTGGGAGGAGCAAAGTGTTGATAAGAACAAAGGCACAAAAAAGAAGGAGCAGACCACTAAGAAAAACTCAGTGAAAAAGTTTCATCTCGGTGAGATAAAAAAGAGTCAGCTTATTCTGATCTTCCTGGCAGGATTGATATTAGCAATCACATCGTTCCCCGATATTTTTTCAAAGGAAAAGGAGACCGAGCAGAATGTAAGCACCGAAACAGTTTCGCCTATCATTAGTGAAACAAAAAAGACTACCGAAGTGCCAGAAGCAGAGACTTACACAGAGTATTACGAGAATAAAGTAGAGAAACTGCTCGAAAAGGTGGAAGGAATCGGGAAAGTAAAAGTTATGATTACGCTAAAGACCTCAAAAGAACGTATAGTTTTAAAAGATACACCGTACAGTCAGGAGATTCTGAAGGAGACGGATAATGAGGGCGGAACCCGAGACAACAGTAGTACACAAAATCAGGAAGAAACGGTACTTATAACCAATCAATCAGGGGAGAGTGCTCCGTACGTTACGAAGGAAATAGAGGCTCAGATTGAAGGCGTTGTAGTACTTGCACAGGGTGGTGGTGACGGAAGGATAGCAGCAGATATTGTAAATGCAATTGAGGTGTTATTTAATGTCCCTGCACATAAGATTAAGGTACTGCAGATGAGTAATTAGTTAGTACAGTTAGGACAGATGTAGTGGAATTTAAGAAGAATTCCACAAAATTCAATAGAATATTGAGAAACGGAGGTTACATACATGAAAAATATTTTTAAGAAAAATCAAATTATTATCACTGCACTTGCAATAATGATTGCAGTAGCAGGATACTTAAACTTTGCCAAGGACAGTACGAAAGATCCGGCTAAGGATGTAGCAACTTCTACTAAGGATACACTTGGATATGATATCTTTGCAGATAGCGATGGAGAAGAATATGCTGATATCGCTGATGATCAAATGGATCAGATAGCGGTAGATGACAAAGGGAATCTAATCGTGGATGAAAATAAGACAGCTTCTGATGCTAATAAAGATGCTACCGATCAACTTGCAGAAAAAGATAAGGATAGTGCACAGACTTCAAATGAAAATGGTACAGCAAAGGACGATCAAGGCACAAATCCAGGGGAAGCAGTTTTAGTAAATAGTAATGTAATCGATAAAAGCTTTTTTGCAAATGCTAAGTTAAAGAGAGAACAGACTAGAGCAAAAAGTAGAGAAGATTTACTTGCACTCGTTGAGAATCCAAATATCTCTGCTAAACAGAAAGAACAAGCAGGAGATAGAGTTCTTGAGTTAACAGCAATCTCTGAAAAAGAAAATGCAACTGAAATACAACTTGATGCAAAGGGATTTAGCGATGCTGTTGTTACTATCAATGAAGGTCGTGTTGATGTTGTAGTAAATGCTCCAAACTTAACGGAGCAAGATATGGCTATTATTGAAGATGTAGTTATGACAAAGACTGGTGTCACACTTGATAAAATCACAATTGTAGGAGCAGTTGTTGTTGAATAGAATGATGATGTTTTAAATTAATTAGTTAAAACGTAAGGCCTTTTATCTTATCATTTATTGATAGAGGTAAATAGGCCTTTTTTATATCTAGTGAAACTGAATACGAATTTTTAATTTGCTGTACCGAGTGTAGCTGGCTATGTTTTATTAGCTAGTATATCGTATTTCGCTATACTACACTAACAATGAAAATTTAGCATAGAGCACTTTTTCTTGTTTCATGCTTTGAATATACCTACAAATTTAAAAACTTCCGAGGGATGAGTACGATTATCTCTCGTTTTGTATAAGCAAACTAGATACGTAAATAATGTAGATAGATAGAAAACACTTTGCAAATTTAAGTTCGTTTGCTATAATAGAAGCAGAAAGTAAAAAAAAGAACGCGTTTAACGCATGAGATATAGGAGGTAATGATATGAACAAAGAACTCCAAAAGAACAATGCATATCACATGGAGTCGTCAAGTAAAATTGGCGAGGTTAAGATTGCAGATGATGTTGTAGCAACAATCGCAGGCTTGGCAGCTACAGAAGTAGAAGGTGTAGCAGCACTTACCGGTAATCTTACCAAAGAAATTGTTGGAAAGCTCGGAATGAAGAATCTTTCCAAGGGTGTAAAGATTGAATTAATGGAGAAGTCTGTATCGGTAGAATTATCGATAACAATGAAATATGGATATAGCATCCCTAAAACTTCAGCTGCCGTACAGGATAGAGTAAAAGCAGCGATTGAAAGTATGACTGGGTTATCGGTTTCCGATGTTAACATCCGTATAGTTGGCGTAGAAATCGAGCATGATAAGCAATAATATTTGAGGCTAGACAGCTTACTGACTCATAATGAAGGAAGAATTTTACCGGTGAGGGTGTCATGAATACATAACCTTATGTGTAAGTGGCAGCCTCAACGTTTGTTTTAGGATTAAGAATTAAATTTGTAATTGAAAAAGTCGGAGGTTAGGATGACAAGAAGAGAGATTAGAGAACATTTATTTCGTATGCTGTTTCGTAAGGAGTTTCATGAGCCTACAGAGCTTATAGAACAGGTTTTATTTTACTTTGACTCCTTAGAGAGTATAACACCGGAACAACAGGAATATTTGAATGTGAGATTTGATAAAATCAATGAAAAACTAGGTGAAATTGATGTGATTCTTGCTAACGCCTCCAGTGGATGGAAGTTAAATCGTATGGGTAAGGTTGATTTAAACATTATGCGTCTTGCTACCTATGAGATACGATTTGATGATGAGGTGCCGGTAAAAGTTGCAATTAACGAAGCCATCGAGCTTGCAAAAAAATACGGTGGAGATTCCTCTGCAAGTTTTGTGAATGGTATTTTGGCTAAGGTAATTGAATAATAAAAATAAGTTTTTTAAGTGAATTACGAAGTGATTCACTTGCTTGCAGTAGGATGGTGTTAATATGGAACAGGTATATTCCGTAACTCAAGTAAATAACTATATCAAAAATATGTTTGTAAAAGACTATGTCCTTAATCGTATCTATATGAAGGGTGAAGTATCGAACTGTAAGTATCATACGTCTGGACATATCTATTTTACGTTAAAGGATGAGACGGGTCAGATGGCGTGTGTAATGTTTGCAGGCAATCGAACTGGTCTTCCTTTTCGCTTGGAGGAAGGGCAAAGCGTTATCGTCCTTGGTAGCATCAGTGTTTATGAGCGCGATGGAAAATACCAGATGTATGCAAAAGAAATTAGACCGGATGGTCAAGGGCTTTTATACGAGCGCTTTGAAATATTAAAACGTAAGCTTAATGAAGAAGGTCTATTTGATTCAAGTCATAAGAAGCCACTCGTACCATATCCAAGGACAGTAGGAATTGTAACAGCTAGTACTGGTGCAGCAATTCAAGATATTATTAACATTAGTAGAAGAAGGAACCCTTATGTACAGTTAATATTATATCCAGCAAAAGTACAAGGTGAAGGAGCAGCCAAAACGATAGTAGCCGGAATTAGGGCACTGGAAGCCAAAGGTGTGGATACCATTATCGTTGGGCGTGGCGGTGGCTCTATTGAAGATTTATGGGCTTTTAATGAAGAAATGGTTGCTCGTGCTATTTTTGATTGTAGCATACCAATTATATCCGCTGTTGGACACGAAACTGACGTTACCATTGCAGATTTTGTGTCTGATTTAAGAGCTCCAACTCCGTCTGCAGCGGCAGAACTTGCAGTACCAGAGATCGAAATTTTATTATCAAATTTAGTAGATTATCATGTAACGCTTGTGCAATGTGTAATGAGAAGGATTACGATGGCTAGATCAGAGCTTGAGAAGAAGCAGTTACAGTTAACTCATCTAAGCCCTGTATATGCATTACGACAAAAACGACAATATACAATTGATTTAGAAAATAAGTTAAGACAGCGAATGAATGAGTTAATAAGGTATAAACGACATTTGCTGGATATTCAAATAGAACGATTAAAAGCAGCTTCACCACTTGATAAATTAAAAAGTGGATTTTCCTATGTATCGGATAGCTCTGGTAAGGTGGTAAATAGTATTACGAAAACAAAGCCTGGCGATGAGCTAACAATCGCTGTAACAGATGGAATGATTACGGCAAGGACAATAGGGGCAGAATCGATAGAAAGGTAGCAGACTTCACGACATGCTATTGGAGGTAAAAATGGCGGGGAAATCAAAAGGTTTAGAAAAATCATTAGAACAATTGAATGATATCCTGGCTAATTTAGAAAAAGAGGATATCAGTTTAGAAGAATCCTTTACCTTATATCAGGAAGGAATGAAACTTCTAAAACAATGCAATGAATCCATCGATAAGGTGGAGAAGCAACTTATAATATTAGAAGAAGAGGGCGAGGTGTGAA
>DPVV01000030.1:0-6711 GCA_003526525.1 Lachnoclostridium phytofermentans
TCATCAAATATTAAAATCTCATTTTCGCGGTATAACATCTTTAAGATTTCTATTCTTTGCTGCATACCAACAGAAATGTCTGAAATGTACGCATCAGGATTTACTGCAAGATGATAATGCTCACTTAATTCTAACACCTTTTTTCTGGCATCCTCCATTTTAAGAAAACCACCGCTTACTGTTTCTACACCAAGAATGATATTTTGTAGAACCGTAAAATTATAAACTAACTTAAAATGCTGATGCACCATACCAATCCCAAGTGCATTCGCATCCAAAGGACCATTAATTTTCACAGTTTTCCCTTTTACTTTAATAGAACCCTTTTCTGGCTGATATAAACCAAATAAGACACTCATCAAAGTTGATTTTCCTGCACCATTTTCACCAAGTAGAGCATGAATTTCTCCCTTCCTTAACTGAAGAGTAATATTATCATTTGCCGTGATACCGGGAAATTCTTTTGTGATTCCTAGCATTTCAATAATGTAATCCAAAGGTATTACTCCCTCCTTGCCTTCCTTTTTTCTCAACAAAATAGCTTCATCGAGTAATTGCAGTGCAATTTTTTTCATATATTAAAAGCTGTTACAACATGGTTGTAATTTCACCATATTGCAACAGCCCTCCTAATCCATTTACAATCTGAGCGCCATAGCGCAACGTATCAATAAACTATTTACTTAACTTCATCAATTTTTACGATAGTTACAGGTAATTTAGTTACTTCATCAATTCCTTCCACTTTCGGAGCGTATTCCCCTGAAACTAATTTTGCATATACTGCACCATAATCAGCTTCTGTAAATTTTTGAAACTTTGATGTCTTTAAAGGAAGTCCTACACCCTCTGTTTTTACATCAAGTGTTACAATCTTACCACCTGGGAATTTTCCTTCATAAAACAAAGCAATAGCATCGTATACTGATTTATTTAATTCTTTCATAGCGGAAGTAATTACTGTAGCTGATTCATTACTTTGATCTACGTCAACACCAATTACTTTACCATTGTTATCTTGAGCAGCGGCCATAACTGAGTTACCTACTGCACCACCACAGCCAAAAATAACTTGTGTTCCGCTTTGATACCAGGACGCTGCTGTTGTCTTTGCTTCTGGAGTTGCTGCAAAACCACCTGTATAGTGATACTTCATATCAATTTTATCAATACCCATTTCTTTTGCTGCTGTTTCTGCACCAAGAACAAAACCATATCCATAATGTTTCACTGCTGGAACAGCCATACCACCCATAAAACCAAGCTTTGTATAACCGTCTTTTACAGCAGCATAACCAGCTAAAAATCCAGCCTGATGCTCTGCATAGTATACAGCATATACGTTATCCTTAATAGTTTTGTCTTCTCCTTTTTCTGGCTGACTATCCAAGATGATAAATTTCACATCTGGATATGTAGTCTGCGCCTCAAAAACTGCTTCCGAAAACTTATATCCAGGACAAACTATTAATTTTGCTCCACCTTTCACTGCAAGGGCAATTGTATCAATATAAGCTGCAGTCGTTGCTTCTGCTGGCTGGTAATACTTATGAGTCTTATTTTTTTCAGTCGCATATTTACTAAGACCTTCCCATGCGCCCTGGTTAAAAGACTTGTCATCAATCGTACCAACATCGGTTACAAGTGCTAACTCGTATCCTTCCGGCTTGTTGTTATTAGCATTATTGTTGTTATTGTTTTCATTCGTAGGGCCATTTGTTACCCCAGGAGTTGTTCCTGTACCATTTGGCTCTCCTGTGTCTTTCTTACCACAACCAGATAAAACTGTGATTGCCATGGTAAAAATAAGCATAAGTGAAATAATCTTTTTCATCACAGACTCCTCCAAAATCCTGCAAATTCTTTAATAGAATTACCTTACTAAATTCAGGCTTTTTCTATTTGCTATTTATAATTCGCTTTTTTTGCATTTCTTATACTGCCATTCTTAAGAATTACTTTACTTATCTCCAAAATTTAAATAAATTTATAAACCATCCACAGGATATGAAGAATTATCCCAATTTAGTTTGGAAACAAAAAAGCTATTATAATTCGGCAAAAAACTTACTACATTAGTAGAAAGTTTTTTTGCTGTCTTATAATAGCTTTACTATAGTATTAATTCAGGTTTTATTTCTTAAATTATTTTAGTATTTACTTTGATATTTATATTTATTTTGATATTTATTCTGGTAAATAATATTATAATATTATAAACTTCTAAGTTTGTGATATTATTTACACCTTTATTAATCCTCTATATTTTTTGCCGAAAATCCTAATGGAAGAATGTCAGCGAGTGTATATGCACAATAATCTTCTTCTGATTTTGCTAAAATTACAATGAATTTTTTTGGATCACAAAATTCCATCATAACCTGCCTACATACTCCGCATGGAGGACAATAATCAATCATATTTCCTTTTCTTCCTCCAACAACAGCAATGGCAGCAAAATCTTTTTCTCCCTCACTAACTGCTTTAAAAAATGCTGTTCTTTCTGCACAATTCGTTGGTGTAAAAGTTGCATTTTCTATATTACAACCAGTGTAGATTTTATTTGTTTTCGTCAGTAATGCAGCTCCAACATGGAAACTAGAATATGGTGCATAAGAACGTTTCAACATGCCGATTGCCTCTCTAATGAGATTCTTGCATACAGAATCGTTCATAATTTCATCAGAAGGTAATTGGCTTGCCTTTTTTGGCACTAACTCTCCAGTTTGCCTACAAGCTGGAAACGTAAATTCCATATTATTATCCTCGTCCTTCATGAAATGCACGCCCTTTCAATTATAATTTTTTACATCTCACTTTTCATTAATAACCGCTTGCAGATTCATTTTTTGCTAATTTAACAATACGGCTCGTTCCAAGACGTGAAGCACCAAGATCAATAAATCGTATTGCATCATCAAAGGAAGCAATGCCTCCAGCCGCTTTCATCTTAACATCTTCACCAACATGCTTTGAGAAAAGTTCAATATCTTCAAAAGTTGCTCCTGCAGTAGAAAATCCAGTGGAGGTTTTTATATAATCCGCACCGCTTTTCGTAACTACATCACACATTGTAATCTTTTCTTGTTCTGTAAGAAGACAAGTTTCAATAATTACTTTCAGAATCTTATCTCCACATGCTTTCTTAATTTGACGTATCTCTTCTAAAACTTCGTCAAATTTACCATCTTTTACATCACCGAGATTTATTACCATATCAATCTCATCTGCTCCGTTATCAATAGCTTCCTTAGTCTCCATAACTTTTACATAGGTTGTATTATAACCATTTGGAAAACCAATAACCGTGCATACTGCCATACGGTCACCAACATATTCTTTTACACGTTTCACAAAAGAAGGTGGAATACAAACAGATGCAGTCTGATAGGTAATTGCATCATCACAGATTTGCTTGATATCCTGCCATGTAGCAGTTTGTGTCAGTAAGGTATGATCTACTGTTTTAAAAATTTCTTTCTTCTCCATCTTATCATCCATTCCGCGCTTAGCGCCATTTTTATTCACGACAAGGAAAAGTTCACGATGCGTGCTTCATCTTTAAGCAAGTTCTAAAGCAATTTCCATCATTTCTCTAAAACTTACTTGACGATCTTCTGCAGATAGACTTTCACCAGTATAGAGGTGATCCGAAATAGTTAAGATACATAATGCATTCTTTCCTGCTCTAGCAGCATTCATATACAATGCAGCAGCTTCCATCTCAACACATAAAACGCCCATCTTCTTCCATAGGTTGGAAGCGTTCTTGTTATCATCATAGAAGATATCAGAAGATAAGATATTACCTACAACAAACTTTGTATTCTGGGATTTCGCTGCATTAACTGCCTTTTCAAGCAACTCATAACTAGCAATTGGTGCAAAGGTTCCTGGTAATTCATACTGAGAAGCAAAATTCGAATTCGTACTTGCTCCCATACCAATTACTACATCACGAACATGAACGTTGTCAGAAATACCACCAGCAGATCCAATACGGATAATATTATCAACATCATAAAAGTGGTATAACTCATAAGAATATATGCCGATAGATGGCATACCCATACCTCCACCCATAACAGAAATTTGCTTTCCTTTATAGGTTCCTGTATACCCGAACATATTTCTTACTGTATTAAAACATACCGGATTTTCTAAATAAGTTTCTGCAATAAATTTTGCACGTAATGGATCTCCTGGCATTAATACTGTTTTTGCAATTTCGCCAGATTTTGCTCCATTATGTGGGGTTGGTACTGGTGCATGACTCATAATAATTCCTCCATTCTATCTTCTAAGATATGATAAAAACAAGTAAAAATAACTATATTTTTATCTTATTCATAACAAGAAAAAGTTATCGATGCGTGCTTTTTCTTGTTTAGATTTTAATTTTTAATAAACATAGAAAGTTTTCTCTTTTCTAACTTATTTTAACATACAATCTGTCCAAATGCAACTTAGTGCCCTTGCATCTAAATAACGCTAAACACGTTGATTCTTACTATTTCTTCACTCACTTTCATATCTACTTTTCCTACTATAGTTTGCCAATATCAAGTTGAAATATGTAGACGCATATTAGAAAAAGCTTGAATTTCTATGGAATACTTTCTCTCATAGAAATTCAAGCTTTTATTATTAACTTGGGTGGAAAACGTACTCCCCCTCTTGTTGTTTGCCTTTATTCCTCAATGGTTACTTGTTCCGCAATGAATGCTTGAACCTTGTCCCAAAGAAGAGCTTCCTTCACGGTTTCTTCTCCTACTGCCTTTACGAACTCTTCGTTAGTGTTATAACCATATTTTTTTGCATATTCTGTTAAACTTTCTTTATATTCTTTCTCTGATAATGTAATCTTCTCAGCTCTTCCGATTGCATCTAGTAACATTTCTTGCTTCAATACCAATTTAACATATTCCTCAAAGGTAACACCATAATAGTTTTTCACATAGTCTTCAAGTTCCATGTTGTTAACCATTGCCATGACTTTAACCTTTTCTTCAAGCTCCTTACTCTTTTTCTCTACTGCACCTTCTGGGTATCCAGAAATCTCAGATGCGTCAGAAACGATTTTCCAAGCTCCAGTCTTTTTATCCTTTTTAATTTCTTCCAGCTTTTCTTGCTTTATGGTCGGAATTAATCCCTCTTTGTACTCCTCTACTGTTTTTGAATCAGAGATTTTTTGTACAAATTCATCATTCATTTCAGGGATTACATGCTGTTCTACTGATTTTATTAACACCTGAAAAGTAGCTTCTTTACCGACAAATGCCTTCTCTGAGAAAGTACTTGGAATTGTGATTGAAAACTTTGCATTCTCTCCTGCATACATTCCTGCTAAGTTATCAGTAAACCCATCCATGACATATTCACCATTACCATAGACAAATTCGAAATTGTCACTTTTAAATCCATCGTTTTCTTTGCCGTCAATCGTACCTGTCATCTGAATTTTAACTTTATCACCTTTTGAAATCGGACGGTCATCGTTTTTTACATAAGTACTATTTTTTAATTGAACATCATGAATTTTTTTCTCTATGTCAGTATCAGTAACATCAAATGTATCTACAGATACTTTAATATCTTTATAAGAACCTAGGGTTACATATTTTGTAGTATCTACATCCTTATACCTACTATAGGTTTCAAAATTAATCTCATCGTTTTTTTTGCACCCAGAAAATACAAGGGTAACTCCTAGTAACGCAATCGCAAGTATTCCTCTCTTTTTCATATCCTCCATACCTTTCTTCTATAGGTCTTTTCGAATTTACTTTATCATATCTGAACAATTTTTACAATGTAAATACTTTCATTTCACTGTTTCTTCACAATTCATTATGCACTTAAAAAAAGTCCAATACTTCCTGTAATTTCAATACCATCTTTGTTAAATCCTCTGATTTCTTCTGACTTTGAATACCATTCGATTTTACCATTCTGTATGCCTCTAAAACTGCCTCACTCATTGTAAACATCTGCTAGCTGGCAGATGACTGCTCTTGTGTAATCGCTATCAAATTTTGACTCGCACCATCAACTTTACCAATAGGAACCGTTACCGCATCCACCAAAAAGAAAGCAAACAAGAAATGTAAACTTCCTGCTTGCTCTCTCTAAAAACGTATATTATTCTTCTGTTACTTCAATTTTACGAATTTCTTTTGTTCTGATTTCTTTGCAGATTGCATCAACGAAATCACTAACCTTCTTTTGTCCTTCGTCTCCAAGGTAACGGCTTCTTACAGAAACTAAACCTTCTTCTGCTTCCTTTTGACCTACAACTAGCATATAAGGTACACGATCTAATCTAGCTTCACGAATCTTATAGCCAATCTTTTCTGCACGGTTATCTACAGTAACAAGTACCCCATTGTCAAGAAGCTCTTTTTCTACCATCTTAGCATAGTCACTGTACTTCTCAGAGATAGGTAAGATACGAACTTGCTCTGGACACAACCAAGTTGGGAATTTACCAGCGTATTTTTCAATCAGCCAAGCAAGTGTTCTTTCATAACATCCCATACTTGTTCTGTGAATAATATACGGACGTTTCTTTTCACCATTTGCATCGATATAAGTCATATCAAAACGATCAGCAAGGAACATATCAAGCTGAATTGTAATCATGGTATCTTCTTTACCATACACATTCTTAGCCTGAATATCAAGCTTAGGACCATAGAATGCTGCTTCTCC
>DPVV01000030.1:6844-16342 GCA_003526525.1 Lachnoclostridium phytofermentans
AGGCTGCTTCTCCATCTTCTTCTGTGAAGTCGATTCCAATATGATTTAAAATATCACGCATCATATCCTGAACCTTATTCCAAGTCTCTTCGTTTCCAAGATATTTACCCTGATTGTTTGGATCCCATTTTGATAAACGGTAAGTTACATCCTCCACTAAACCTAAAGTAGTTAAGCAGTATTTTGCTAAATCCACACAACCCTTGAACTCATCTTCTAACTGTTCTGGTGTTACGATAAGATGACCTTCTGAAATTGTAAACTGACGAACTCTTGTAAGACCATGCATCTCACCAGAATCCTCATTACGGAATAGTGTTGAAGTTTCACCATAGCGGCAAGGCAAATCACGGTAACTCTTTTGAGACTGTTTATATACATAATACTGGAATGGACAAGTCATAGGACGAAGTGCAAATACTTCTGCATTCTCATCTTCCTCATCTCCAAGAACGAACATACCCTCTTTGTAATGATTCCAGTGATCTGAAATTTCATACAAATCTTTCTTAGCAAGCAATGGAGTCTTTGTTCTCACATAACCACGACGTTCTTCTTCATCTTCAACCCAACGCTGAAGAGTTTGAATCATCTTTGCACCCTTAGGCATTAAGAGTGGTAAGCCCTGGCCAATAACATCAACCGTTGCAAAAAGCTCCATCTCACGACCAAGTTTATTATGGTCTCTCTTCTTAATATCTTCTAAATGAGCTAAAAACTCATCAAGATCTGCATTTTTTGTAAAAGCAGTTCCATAAACACGAGTAAGCATCTTGTTTTTCTCACTACCTCTCCAGTAAGCACCTGAAGAATTGATTAGCTTAATCGCTTTAATATTTTTAGCGCTCATAAGATGTGGTCCTGCACAAAGGTCGACAAAATCACCTTGAGAGTAGAAAGATATTACGGCATCCTCTGGTAAATCACGAATTAATTCTACCTTATATGGCTCCTCTTTCTCTTCCATAAGTTTAATTGCTTCAGCGCGGGGAAGTGTAAATCTTGTGATTTCAGCACCTTCTTTAATAATCTTCTTCATTTCTTGCTCTAATGCATCAAGAGCTGCACGATCAAAAGGAGGAACATCAAAATCATAATAAAATCCTGTGTCAATGGATGGTCCAATTGCAACTTTTGCATCTGGATATAATCTCTTTACTGCTTGTGCAAGTACATGAGATGTTGTATGACGATAAGCCGCCTTACCAGCCTCATCGTTAAATGTTAAGATACTTAATTCCGCGTCATTTGAAACTTCTGTACGAAGGTCAACTACTTTTCCATCAAGTTCAGCAGCACAAGCCATTCTTGCTAATCCTTCGCTGATATCTTTGGCAATATCAATAATTTGCATAGACCCTGAATACTCTTTCACAGAGCCATCTTTTAATGTAATCTTCATAATATCCTCATTTCTGGTGCTTTAGCACCTTTTATAATGATAACAATTTGTTTACTGAATATATAACAAGAATTACACGCTTTTTTAACTTTTCCTTGTTGGAAACAAGAAAAACATTTCGCGAACTTTTCCTTGTTAGAAATAAAAAAACTCGTCTCTTTCGATTACTTAACGTATTCGAAAGGGACGAGTATCACTCGCGGTTCCACCCTTATTGGACATGAAAGCTATGCTTTGATATCCCGGCTTCATTGATGGTAACGGAATCACCGGGCCGGATTAGGGCCACTCCGAGGTAGTCTTCAATTGCTTCTGCACTAGGATACTTTCAGCTTCTGTACCCCTCTCTGAAATACTCCACAATTTACTCTTCTCATCAACGTATTATCTCAATTAAATTATTAATAATCAAAAAAGTCTTTTCTTTTTGTTATTATATCATTTCCATTTAAGTTGTCAAGACGCTATACCATGGAAATTTTTAATCAATAAAACTCAATTTGCGAACTTTATCTTATCAAAGCGTAAGTTCCATGACATAATCATCCATGACAAACCCATTCCCGATATCGGCTACCTGTGTTCTTATCGTTTGAAATCCTTTTTTCTCATAAATATGAATCGTATCATAGTTATAACGGTTTACGGTCAGCCAGATAGCTTGTAATCCTCTTTCTTTGCAGAGTTCTTTTAAAAACTCAAATACATGAGAAGCATATTGATTTCCCCGGTATTTTTTAAGGATATAAAGTTTGCTTAAAAACAATTTTCCCTCTTCCGGGCGGATTCCCGTATAACCGACTGTGATTCCATCAACAACAATAAAATAGTATTCGTAGCCAGAACATCTTATCTGCTCTGTCATCGCCTTAACAGATTGAAACTTATCTACCATATAATCTATTTGTTCTAAGGATAATATAGTTGAAAAATGCTGATGCCAAACTTCATTAGCAACCTCTGCTAATTTCTTAATAGACTCATCATCCTCTACTCTTACCATCCTAATCATCGTCTGAACCTCTTTTGAACCTTTTGTTTTTTGAAATAATTCTTCTTCTAAAATATCCACTGCATCACCTACTAACAAGGCACAAGGACGTTTTTTATAATATTGCTCCGTTCTCGCTTCTGGCCTAGTATCCGTAAATGTTTTCTCTGAACCTTCCTGCTTAAGTCCAAGCAGCTCTCTACAGACAATAGAACCGTTCTTCTCACGGAATTTAGCAGCTAACTTCTGTACCATATCATAGTTCTTTTTCTTCCCTTCAGCATCCCTTCCATCGATAGTCCCTGTCTCCATACCAGCTACCATCGACATGCCAGAAACTGCTCCGCATACCTCTCTCATTCTTCCCATCCCGCCTCCAAAAGAGGAAGATAGTTTTAATGCCATATCCTTTGGGATTAGATAATCATCGCTAAAGGCCGCAAAAACTGCTTGTGAACAGTTATATCCTTCCTGAAACAATCGAATTGCTTTTTCTCTTCTGCTCTCCATAATATTCTCCTTCTATAGTAACCATTAAATCACTGTTTCAATTCGTAAATCTTTATGCTTCGATAAATCAATAAACTCATTGTCCACCTTAATTACGGGTCTTGATAAACAATCTTTGTTAAGAAGAATGATTTCTCCCTTTTGATTGTTACTTAGTTTCACAGTATGATTAATATAAATTTCAGCAATCTTTTGAATAAGAGGAATCAAGTATTTAACATCGTACTGTTGCTTTCCTTCTTCTTCAAATAATTTTATAACATCAAACGGACAAATTGCTCCTCGATATACCCGTCTACTCGTCATTGCATCATATACATCAGCAATTGCGACAATCATGGAAAACGGAGTAATCTCATTTCCATATTTGCCTAATGGATAACCGTTTCCATCATAGCGTTCATGATGTTCTAATGCAGCCAAACGAATTCGATCATCCATCTTATGGTTTAGAAGTAAAAGATAACCTTGTTCTGGATGATCTTTTACTATCTCATACTCCTCTTTTGTTAATGGACCTGGTTTATTTAAGACTTCTTTTGGGATAACTAATTTACCAATGTCATGTAACAATCCACATATGGTTAGAATTTTAACCTCTTGTGGGGGAATTTGCAACCATTCACCAAATACATAGCAAATTAATGCCACATTGATGGAATGTATAAACGTTAAATCATCATGTTCATGAATGCAGTATATCATCTCAAACAGATGAAACCTGTTCTTGCTCGTTCTTATAATTTTCTCAACTTTATGTAACAACTGCTGTTCTGGAACCTGATTGCTATAGTGCAATAATAGATTCACTGAATCTTTGATTTCCACCATCACATCATCATAGGTCTGTTTAAAATTCTTAAAGTCTTCACTCTGCTTAATTCGATTATAATAACTTGAATCAGAATTTATATCCTCTTCCGTCTTATAGACATAAATACTTTCAATGGCATAGAACATCAGTTTAGCAATCATATTTGGTAGTAACCTAGTACCCTTTACCAATATTAATTGGTCATTGCGTGAATAGATATCACGAGCTGTAACCATGCCTGGCAATACTTGTGTGATTGGAATGTGTATCATTTTCTCGGATTGCGTTGCATTGATGCTCACGACAAATGCCTCCCCTTCTTCATTGCAAACTATTGTAATATTTTGGTAATTCAAATATATCACAATATAATCATTTTTGCAATTGTTGCATACACAATACGTAAAAATTTTTGTTATTCCCACTATTTTATTAATTTTTCGTCTAAATCTATCGATAAAAGCAGATTTGTTTTTGAATGGTATCCATCGTGCAAAACGTTCCAATCGGTAACGTCGCAGTTGGGAAACTATGTCCGCACGCTAAATTCGATAAGACTGGCTTCTTAAACTGACAAAAGAAGTCTTGAAATAATTCATTCACACCATATTCACTATCGTATGGATTCGTACAATCTGTAAAATCACCCAATAGAATGCCTCTAATCTGACCAATAATACCAGTTAACCAAAGTTGGTCAAGCATACGTCCAATTCTTGGAACCGTTTCCCCAACATCTTCTAGAAATAAAATCTTCCCTCGAAAATCAGGCGCATAAAATGTTCCAATCTGACTAGTAATTAAAGATAAATTTCCACCAACTAAGAGTCCTTCTGCACACCCTTCTTTCACTGTTGTAAGTTCCCTTCCCTTAGGATTTTGAAAGGTAAGAGACTCTCCCATAAATAGCGTTCTCCATAACGACTCTTCGGTGTAAGGATCGAAATGCTGTAAGAAATTAGATGCTACCATAGGACCATGAAAGGTGACGAATCCACATAGCTGAAAAAATGCCGATAACAGATTCGTAATATCACTATAACCAACAAATATTTTTGGATGTTTCCTAATCATATCATAATTTAAAAGATTCATGATTTGGCTGCTACCATAGCCACCTCGAATACAAAAAATAGCCTTTACCGTATCATCTGCAAACATCCGATTGATATCCTCTGCCCGTAGACTAGCATCACCTGCAAGGTAACCGTGTAATTCACACCAACAGCTCCGACCTAGCTTAACATCAAATCCGAGATCTTGCATAAATTCAACACTTTTCACTACTTTTTCTTTCGTAGTGGGAGAAGAGGGACAAACAAGTCCTATGGTATCTCCTTTTTTCAGTGGGTTTGGAAAAATTAAATGTTCTCTACTTGTGTTTAAACAATTTTTCTCCATAGTTCAACCCCTATCCTTCTATACTGTTAGTTAGATAATATGCAAACTTATTGCTACTATGCTTTCTCCTTTTCTTTTCTAATTTTCTATTTTTTTAAGGTCTATTCTATATCTTTTTTATTTTCTTTTCTATTTCTCTTCTTTTCTTTTACTTTCCTATTCACTCCCTTCTTAATTCTTTCCTTCTTTTTAATTCCTTTTTCTATTCATTCCTTTTCTTATTCTTCCTATCCTATTCATTATTTTTCTTTTTTTATTTATTCTTTGCATTATCATTTTCTTCTCTCTCAGTGACACTTGCTCTAGTTACCTTACTTTCAAAAAATAAAAACTGATCAATGGCATCTAAAATATCTGCAAATGTTTCTCTCGGAGCTAGTTCAATATAACGCTTAAGTATCTCCGTTAGCGCATCTCCCTTATATCTTCCATAGAAAATATCAAACAGATTATGACCACGTACGTAGATTTTAATAAACTCAAAATTTAGTTTTATATCTTCTATTGTTTTAATCTCACATCCAGTTTTTTCTATCATATGCTTTACACTAGATAGTCGGTTCAAATATTCCTGATACTTTTCAAATAGTATCTGATAAAATGCGTCCTGACTCTTTACAACACCAATCACAGACATAATAGAAGGTTCTAGAAAATAATTTTCAAAGGAATAGTACTTTAAGATCAATACATTTCGTTCTCTCACTCGAGGGAGATTATTAATATCTTCCCTTCCCCTGCTTCGGTAATAGTTGCATAACTGCGCTTTTAATTCCTTCGGATTAAGCCCATCACCATCTCGTATCATCATAAATTGATCTTTAAGATATAGTTTATTAATGTATTTTAAGTTGGCATAGGTCTTTATATTGGTACAACTATTGGTTGCAATAATTGCTACTCGTTTTGGTAATCCATTCTCATCAAAAATCTCAGAATAGTATTTATTCAGTAACAATGGAAGTCTGCTACTATCTTGCTTTCCTTCTACAATGAAAACAAAGCTTACGTTCATTAAATCGTTTGCGGAATATCCCAAATCATTTAAGATTTCATCAATATCCGTATCCTCTTTCACAGTAGTATCATAGTTTTCATCCAATATGACCTGCTTAATCTGCCTAGAATTAAACGTAAATAACAGATTAGGAGAATGGGTTGAGAATATTACTTGATTCTTTTTCGATAAGCGATAAAGAATTTCGCTGGCACTCTTTTGAAGCTGCGGATGCAAATAAGCCTCTGGATCTTCCATCATAATAATACTTGGTATACTATTTTGCTCTGCAATATAAGCTTCTAGTAAGGATAAGATATAGATACTTTTCGTGCCTTCACTCATCGTAGACAATGATCCAACCGTATTTCGCTCGTGATTTAATACAACTGTATTCATCTGAAAGATTTCTTCGATATTAAAATTCATATCATAACGAATCGATTGGGCTCGCTCACTATTTCTACGAAAGCAATCATTTATTTTCTCTACAAAGGAATCTAAATTACGATGGTAAAGCTTATATTCCAATAATTTTGCTGCTTCAAGGATACTTAGTTCTTCTGGCTTCTTCTTCTCAATAATTCCCATACATTGAAAACAATTCACACAATTCTGTGCACTATCAAACATACATACATTATCTCTAAGGCTTACTATAGCATCCTGTCCCTGAGCAAGGAGGATATCTCTTTGAATTCCTTCAATATTTCTAGAGTGATCGATATAATGTATCTTTGGTAATATTTTGATTAGATGAGGATTGTGCTTTGAGATTCCATCTCCATAACGGACAACTCCCCCCTTACTTGCAGTAAAGCTGACAAATAGGCGATAACTATTTCCCTCCTCCAAAAGCTGAAGGCTAGGAACCTTTTTGCGAAAATCACTATACCAGGCATCATATCTTTTATATTTACTTATTAAGCCACGTTCATGAAATGATTTTATATCCTCGTTGGTTACCTCGTAAGTGATGTCTATTCTGATATTACCATCTGATACATTAAAATCCGTTGGTTTTATCTGATAGATTCCAGAGACAGCCAAAATGGCATCCAGAATAACAGTTTTACCAGTACTGTTTTTCCCTACAATAATAAAAGCTTTTTCAATATTTGTCATTTGAAGTTTTCGTATAGATTTAAAATTTTTAATAGAAATTTCTTTAATTTGCATAAACAACTCCTAATCTTTCATACTTCCAGACATGCCTGCAAGTATCCGTGTAAAAGAAAATTTATAAATTTTCTTTTACACTTGAACCATGTCTACTTAGTAGTAGGCTGTGTGAAGGAAAATTTATAATTTTCTTTCACACTCCCCTAGCGCTTCTGCGTTTTTTCTATTATACTTCTTTTATAAACATTCTGCACGATAAGTATATAAGATTGTGAAAAAATCATACAGATAGGTCATCTGAACGAATACCTTAAATTTTAAAGTAGCACTTGATTGTTACCATATAATGTTATACCCTAACACTAGAAATATGTGTCGGTTAAGTGCATTCTAAGAATTGACTTTTCACTAAAATGCTTATGTGCTAATAAACACATCATACAGGAGGATAAAATGAAGCATTTACCAGATTGGCTAAAAACAATTGTATTTCTTGCAATCGCTACTCTTTGCTCCTTGTTATTTCATTTAATAACAAACAATACCACAAATATTGCAATTGTTTACATGCTTTCTATTGTTTTAATAACCAAATATACCGAGGGATATCGATATGGTATTATTGGTTCTGTGGTAGGTGTCATTGGAGTAAACTATTTCTTTACTTTCCCTTACCTAGAACTAGATTTCACTAGGACAGGTTATCCAATCACTTTCCTTGGTATGCTTGCTATTTCTCTAATCACTAGCACTACTGTTGTAAATTTACAAGCGCATCAACGTTTAAATGCAGATGCTGAAAAGGAAAAAATGCGTGCGAATCTCTTACGAGCAATTTCTCATGACCTTAGAACTCCTTTGACAGGTATGATTGGTGCAAGTGCTACTTACATTGAAATGAAGGATAATCTTACTGAAGAAGAGAAAGACGAACTTATTCTCCATATTCATGAAGATTCCAATTGGCTACTTCATATGGTAGAAAATCTTCTATCCGTTACTCGTATTCATGATAATAATACTACAGTAACGAAGGTCAGCGAACCCGTAGAAGAAGTTGTCTCAGAAGCAGTCATGCGTCTTAAAAAACGTTATCCTGGTGCAAGAATTCTAGTAAAAACACCAGAGGAATTTCTAATGGTACCAATGGATGCAACGCTGATTGAGCAGGTTATGATTAATCTGCTTGAAAATGCCTATAAATACTCTAAGAGTAAAAAACCGATTGAATTAACTGTTACAACGGAATCGAACTTTGTACGCTTTTCCATTATGGATTATGGAGTTGGCATAAACAAAGATATGATTTATAATTTTTTTGATGGCTATACCGTAACAAGAAACTCAAGTAGTGATTCTACCAGAGGGATGGGTATTGGGTTATCCATATGTAAAACAATAATCATGGCTCACGGTGGAGTAATCGAGGCAGGCAACCACTCAAATGGTGCTTGTTTCACTTTCACTTTGCCACTGGAATAAACAAGTGGATTACAAAGGAAGAAGATTCTATTGTCATTTGGGAAAACTCGCATAGGATTAGAACGAGTAAGGAGGGTATTATATGAAGAATACTACCATTTTGATTATCGAAGATGAACAAAATATTTGTAATTTTATAGCAACCAATTTAAATGCTTATGATTATAAAGTATTAAAAAGCTTTACTGGTGCAGAAGGACTATCCATCATCACATCCCACTGTCCAGATTTAATCTTGTTGGATTTAGGTTTGCCAGACATTGACGGAATGGAGATAATATCAAAGATTCGCTCTTGGTCAACTACTCCAATTATTGTTATTTCAGCACGAACTCAAGAAAAGGAAAAAGTTCAAGCTCTTGATTTAGGCGCCGATGATTATATCACGAAGCCTTTTGGTACTTCAGAATTACTAGCACGTATCCGTACTGCTCTACGTCATAATGCAAGTTTAGAATCTGGTAAGAGCTTTCCGCCATCTATTTTTTGTGCTAAAGATTTTGTAATTGACTTTAATAAGCACATTGTAATGGTCGGAGGAAAAGATGTTCATTTGACACAGATAGAATTTAAACTTGTATCTTTGCTTGCTAACAATTCTGGAAGAGTTATGACCTATGATTCCATCATTACAAAGATATGGGGACCATATGCGGATCGAAATAACCAGATTCTTAGAGTAAATATGGCTAACATCCGTAGAAAAATTGAAGCTAATCCTGCTGATCCACAGTACATTTTTACTGAGGTTGGTATAGGATATCGTATGATTGATGAGG
>DPVV01000030.1:16477-20186 GCA_003526525.1 Lachnoclostridium phytofermentans
GGATACAGCACAAACTTCAGAGGAGTAATAATAATTGATTTATCATTACAAAAGATCATGAAAGCAAGAGAGGCTGTTACATCACTAACGAAATATTAATTTAAGTAAAGAGAAAGGTGATGTTACAAAACTAATCAAAAATACTAGTTTTGTAACACCACCTTTATCATTTTTCCAATTCAATAGGTATCACTTTTACCATAAAAACCAAATTGGTATCTAACCTCTATCTATTACAAGATACAATTCCTTCTTTACCATCTAATGTAACGATAGAGCCAGTACGTAATATCTTTGTTGCATTTTCAGCACCAAGAATTACTGGAATGTCTAAGCTTAACCCAACAATTGAAGCATGGGAATTAATTCCCTCCTGCTCAACAATAATTCCAGAGGCTTGCTTTAATTGCTCCATCATTTCATTATTAGTTTCTGTAGTAACTATAATATCCCCTGGCTTAAAAGTATCTCTTAATTCCTTAGCATCGTTACATACACAAAGACTTGAGCATACCTCACGGTCTATTAAGCCTCTTCCTTTTACTAAGATATGACCTACGACTTGAACCTTGATAAGATTGGTAGTACCGGAAATCCCAAGTGGAACTCCAGCAGTGATTACAGCTAACTCACCAGACTTAACCAAACCAGCATTTTCTGCTGCTTCTAATGCATGTTCAAATAATGTATCTGCATCCACTTCCTCTTCGATTAAAAGCGGTACAACACCCCAGGAAAGGTTTATCTGGCGGCAAACATGCTCGTAGGTGGTACATGCTATAATTGAACATGGTGGACGATACTTTGAGATCATTCTTGCAGTTTTACCGGATTTTGTTACGGTTATTATTGCAGCAGCATTTAGGTCTATCGCAGTCGTACAGGTCGCATGTGAGATAGCATTGGTGACATCCGGGTTCGTGAGACTATCTCTCTTTTTGAATCGCGATGTATAATCGATATCTGCTTCGGTCCGCTTTGCGATTTTAACCATTGTCCTTAATGCATCTACCGGATATAAACCGGCCGCTGTTTCGCCAGAAAGCATAATGGCACTGGTTCCATCGTATATCGCATTCGCAACATCCGTCGCCTCAGCTCTTGTTGGTCTTGGATTCTTCATCATAGAATCAAGCATCTGAGTTGCTGTGATTACTTGCTTCTCTGCATTGTAAACTTTTTTAATAATCATTTTTTGAATGACAGGAACTTCTTCTAGTGGAATTTCAACACCCATGTCGCCACGGGCAACCATAATACCATCAGACACACGAATAATCTCATCAATATTATTCACACCCTGCATATTCTCAATTTTTGCGATTATATTAACTGTATTACAGTCATATTCGTTCAAGATTTTACGTATCTGGATGATGTCATCTGCACATCTTGTAAAAGAAGCTGCAATAAAGTCAAAACCCTGTTTAATACCAAATACGATATCCTCATAATCACGTTTACTTATAAATGGCATCGATAATTCAACACCAGGTACATTTACACCCTTATGATTTGAAATCATACCACCATTTAGAACTTCACAAATGATATCTGTATCAGTGATATTAAACACTTTTAGCTCTATGAGACCATCATCAATCAGTATTTTAACTCCATTTTTTATATCGCGTATTAAGTTTTTATATGTAATCGAAACCTGCGTTTCATCTCCGACAATATCATTCGTCGTCAGGGTAAAGATTTGACCCTTTTTTAATTCAATTTTTCCACTCTCAAACGTACCAATACGGATTTCTGGTCCTTTGGTATCAAGTAATGTAGCGATCGGTAATTTCAACTCCGCACTAAGTCGGCGAATACGTTCATAATTTCTCTTATGCTGTTCATAATCACCATGCGAGAAATTAAATCTGGCTACATCCATGCCCTCAATCATTAGCTGACGAAGTACAGCATCATCTTCGGTTGCTGGCCCTAAGGTACAAACAATTTTTGTTTTCCTCATTATAATCCTCCATCTCTTCTGTCAAGCGTAACACGCAATTTAAGAAAATATTATCAAAGCGGATACTCGGAAACCGCTTCGATACTTCCTTATAACCTACAGTGGGTACTTTAACTCCCACAAAGACGAAGATGTTACTCCTGCTTTCGCTTCGCTAAGAAGTGCGGGACATCTTCTGTAAGCTTATATTATATAATACTTCCCTTAATTATGTAAATTGAAACCATAAAATTTCGGAAATTATTCACATCTTCCCCCATTTTACAATTCATGCATTTTATATCACAGTTTTGCATATACAACAAGTTAGGAGAACAATTCTTAACGGAATCTTATCATAACAGAATCTGTTCTAATCAAGGTTCACATAAAATACACTGAAAATAACTATGTTAAAGCACTTATATATGTTATAATACTCATATTCCTAGCAAATTTTCCATATAGGATTACTTAAATTTATAAAAATGGGAGGGCCTATGATAACACAAGAAGACTTAGAATATTTAGGTGCCAAGATATCATTCATACCTAAGTTGGCCAAGGAAGAGATGGACATCTTTTTGAATCAGACTTCCCCGGTAAAATTTCATAAGGATGCCATTATTTACAATAATAGTACAGAATGTCTTGGTGTTTTAATTATAAAAAAAGGTACTCTGCGAGCGCATATGCTTTCAGAGCAAGGCAAAGATATCACCTTATACCGTTTATCAGACGGAGATGTTTGCGTTCTCTCTGCTTCCTGCGTACTTAAAAATATTACATTTGATGTCAATATACAAGCAGAATCTGATACAGAGGCCTACTTAATCAAATCGTGTGCATTTCAAAAACTTATGGAACATAACATCTATGTTGAAAACTTTTCTTATCGAACCACGATCGATCGTTTTTCCGATGTTATGTGGACAATGGAGCAGATTCTATTTATGAGTTTTGATAAACGTTTAGCAGTATTTTTGTTAGATGAATCTTTAAAACATAAACAAGATGTGATACCATTAACCCATGCACAGATAGCAAAATACATCGGTAGTGCCAGAGAAGTTGTTTCCCGTATGTTAAAACATTTTGAAGAAGATGGTATTGTGTCTCTAACAAGAGGCGGTATTGAAATTCTTGATAAAAAGAAGTTAAAGAGTATTATTTAATTAAAAAGTGAGGAGAAATCAGATCCATAGGAAGCCTATATGCTTTCCTATAGATAAATAGATTCTCCTCACTTTCTATTTTAGAATGAAATCTTATCCACTGAAAGGACTGTAACTATCTTTATTGAGCTGGAAGCATCTTTAAGATATCCTTTTTTGATTTAAATCCTACGCTACTAGCAACCAAATTACCTTTTTGCATTACGGCTAATGTTGGAATGCTCATTACACGATAAGCACTTGCTAGTTCAGATTGTTCATCTATATTAATTTTACAAACTTTAATATTCCCTTCTTCTTTCGCGATTTCCTCTATCACTGGAGAAAGCATTCTACATGGTCCGCACCAAGGTGCCCAAAAATCAAGTAATACAACTTTATCTTCCTCTAAAACTTCTGCTTTATAATTTTCCTTCGTTACGTGTAATACGTCCATAGTAAAACCTCCTTAAATTTTATTTTTATTTTTTTATGATCACAAATAATACCTTAGAAATATCAATTTGTTGTTTCTAACATCATTATATATCCCTATAAATAATTTATCTGTGATTAAGTCACCGTAGCACTACATCTTTTTCAGAGA
>DPVV01000469.1 GCA_003526525.1 Lachnoclostridium phytofermentans
GGAGTGAAAGGGGCAATCGTTCCATTAGTTTTTGGTACTGCACCATTCTTCTCAAGGCAAGTAGAAACCGCTCTAGCAGAAATGAATCCAGGACTGATTGAAGCTGCACAAGCGATGGGAAGTGGTCCGATTGAAATCATTTTTCGAGTACTATTAAAGGAATGTATTCCTTCCTTAGTAAGAGCAACCACGATAACTGCGATTAACTTAATCAGTCTAACCGCAATGGCTGGTGCTATTGGCGCAGGGGGCCTTGGCGATTTTGCAATTAGATTTGGTTATCAGCGTAATCAAACGGATGTAACCTATGCATCCGTGGTTGTTTTAGTGCTACTCGTAAGCATTATTCAGATTGTTGGTAACGTGGTATCAAGAAAATGTACACATTAGGAGAGAAAAGTTATGGCAAAACCAAGAAAAGTCATTATTATTGGTGCAGGACACGTAGGGGCTCATGCGGGGTATGCACTGGCAGAGCAAGGGCTTGTAGAAGAAATTGTATTTATTGATATTGATAAAGAGAAAGCAAAAGCTCAAGCACTGGATATCTATGATGCAACCGTATATCTACCACAAAGAGTTAAGGTAAAATCGGGTGATTATAGTGATGCAACAGATGCAGATCTCATGGTAATTGCAGTAGGGACCAACCCTGATAAAAGTAAGGGTGAAACAAGAATGAGTACCCTTACGAATACAGCAGCTATTATAAAAGAGGTATCTGGACACATCAAGAATTCAGGATTTGATGGAATCATTGTTAGTATCTCGAATCCAGCAGATGTAATCGCGCATTATTTGCAGCATTTACTTGATTACCCATCAAATAAAATTATCTCAACAAGTACCGTATTAGATTCTGCCAGACTTAGAAGAGCAATTGCGGATGCAGTTGGAATTGATCAAAAATCAATCTATGGATTTGTTCTTGGAGAACACGGAGAAAGCCAGATGGTTGCTTGGTCATCGGTAACCATAGCTGGTAAACCAATCTTAGAACTAATCAAAGAAAAACCTGAAAAATATGGACAGATTGATCTTTCTAAGCTTTCTAAAGAAGCTAAATTAGGAGGATGGCATATCTTAAGTGGAAAAGGCTCAACGGAATTTGGAATTGGTGCAGCACTGGCTGAGGTCACTAGAGCTATATTCTCAGATGAGAAGAAGGTATTACCAGTATCTACTCTCTTAAATGGCGAGTACGGTCAACAGGATGTATATGCATCTGTGCCTACAGTACTTGGAATTCATGGTGTAGAAGAAATCATCGAATTAAATTTGACACCTGAGGAAAAGGAAAAACTCGATGCTTCTTGTAAGACGATGAAAGAAAATTATGAGTATGCGCTGACGCTATCTTAAGATAAGACACATTTATGGTAAGTAAGATAGAATATGAGAATTTGCTATAAGCAGTTTTACGATATGATTATTTAGAAACCTTGTAGTATAGAGGTATAAGAATGTTAGAGCTTCCATTTAATCAGGAACATCAAGAGAAGTTAAGAGTATTCTTTGAAATGGGAAGGATTTATTCTAACACAGACATAGTTGTTATTGGATGAACTATAACAGAAGTAGCAAATTTTAATTAAATAAAAGTAAAAGAGTTATTTGAACTTAAAAAAGAATAGAAAAGGGGAAAAATTATGAGAAAATTAAAAAAATTAGGTATTTTAGTGTTAGGATTAACTTTGGCTTTCGCAGTAGCTGGATGCGGAAAAAAGGATACCACTAAGGATAACAAAGTAGTTAAGGTCGGTGTTGTTGGTGAGTCGAATGAAATGTGGGTTCCTGTCATTGAAGAACTTAAGAACGAGGGAATCGAGGTTCAGTTAGTGTCATTTTCAGATTATAATACTCCGAATGCTGCTCTAGATGGTGGTGAGATTGATTTAAATGCATTCCAACATCATGCTTACTTGGATAAGGAGATAGCTAACAATAGCTACAAGATTGAAGCAATCGGCGATACATTTATCTCCGCTATGAACATTTATTCCAAGAAGATTGCAAATCTAAGTGAAGTAAAAGAAGGGGATAAAATCGCAGTTCCAAATGATGCAACAAACGAAGGAAGAGCTTTAAAAGTTCTTGAAGCAGCAGCTCTTATCGAGTTAAACAAAGATGCAGGCGACAGTCCAGAAATAAAGGATATTATTGCAAACCCTTTCAAGTTTGAATTTGTAGAAGTAGATGCAGCAAATGTATATGCTTTGCTACCAGACGTTGCGATTGCTGTTATTAATTGTAATTATGCCTTAGATAACGGGTTAAATCCAGGAAAAGATGCAATATTCCAAGATAGTCCAAATATCTATGTAGGGAAGAATTATGTGAACCTGATTGCAGCAAGAAGTGAAGATGCAAATAATGAAGTATTAAAAAAGGTTGTGAAAGCATATCAATCAGATGCAGTAAAAGAAGTTTATGCAGATACCTATAAGGGCTCTTATTTAGCTGCATGGGAGGAGTAAATAATGAAACCATTAAGCGAACGAACTGCCAATTTCTCGGATTCCGTAATCCGTAGAATGACTAGAGTATCGAATCAATACGATGCTATTAACTTATCTCAGGGATTCCCAGATTTTAATCCACCAAAAGAGATAACAGATAGACTTGCTAACTTAGCAGGAGAAGGTCCTCATCAATATGCACTTACTTGGGGAGCTGAGAATTTTAGATATGCTCTTGCTAAGAAACAGGAACAATTTTCTGGAATGAAGATTAATCCAGACACTGAGATTGTAGTTACCTGCGGAAGTACAGAAGCGATGATGGCAGCAATGATGACAGTAACAAATCCCGGGGATAAAGTGATTATATTCTCTCCTTTTTATGAAAATTACGGTGCAGATGTCATACTTTCTGGTGCAGAACCTATCTATGTACCACTAAACCCTCCTACTTTTTCCTTCGATGCAAATGAGTTAGAGGATGCATTTAAAAAAGGTGTTAAGGCGTTAATTTTATGTAATCCATCAAATCCTTGTGGAAAGGTATTTACTTATGATGAACTAAAAATTATAGCAGACCTTGCAATAAAGTATGATACTTATGTTATAACGGATGAGGTATATGAGCATATCATATATGAGCCAAATAGACATATTTATATGGCGACCTTACCTGGTATGGGGGAAAGAACGATCATATGTAGTTCACTATCTAAAACATATTCGATTACTGGATGGCGTTTAGGCTATGTAATCGCAAATCCTGTTGTAATAGAAAGGGTAAAAAAAGTCCATGACTTTTTAACGGTTGGAGCAGCAGCGCCATTAATGGAAGCAGCGGTTGTTGGGCTTAATTTTGGAGCGGAATATTATAAAGAGCTGCAAAAACATTATACACACAAAAAAGAACTGTTTGTTGGTGGATTGGCTGATTTAAATCTTAACTATACAGATCCTCAAGGAGCTTATTATGTTTTGGTGGACGTTTCTGAATTTAATGTAAAAGACGACGTAAG
>DPVV01000472.1:0-323 GCA_003526525.1 Lachnoclostridium phytofermentans
AAAAATAAAATTAATTTATGACATGGACACCCAATATATGTAAAAATATCTTAAATTATTAAAATTATGGTAAAATATTAATGAAATATTTGTTATTTTGTGTTATATTAGAAGTTATATTAAATCAATTAGAGAAAGGATTTTATATGAAACGAAAGATGCTGGAGAAATTAAGTCACATGAGCTTGGCAAAAAAGATATCTTTTCTGATTGCTAACCTTTTGGCAGTCGTGTTTATTTTGTTTATCGTGGTATCCTCATTGATTTCTGGTCTGTCGATTGAAAAATCGGTACGAGGTGAAGTTTCTGTATTATCAGAAAAT
>DPVV01000472.1:500-3352 GCA_003526525.1 Lachnoclostridium phytofermentans
AAGGGATATTTGATGATGCAAGTAGCGTTGCAGACATTATTTTAACTTATGTGGAAAAACAGTATATTAAAAGTTTAGCATTATCGGATATTGATAAGTTGCCACTTTATCAGGGGCAGGTATATGATAATAAGTTGTCAAAGATGGATTATGAGACAGAGAAATTTATCATAGAAATTTCAAAAAGTTCAATCATTAACTATCCGACCATTACTGGTGTTGGAGTTATGTTTGAACCATATGAATTTGATTCTAAAATTAAAAGTTATAGTCTTTACATAAAACAAGGATATCTGGAAGCAAAACCAGGGACATATGGTGATTATGAGAAATACTCTATTCAACCTTATTTTACCGAAGCACATACCAACTTAAAACCTGTTTTTACCGATCCCCAGGATTATAATGGAGTTACTTTTATATCTGCAACCTATCCAATTGTAATAGAGGGTGATTTTAAAGGGGTTATCGTAGTTGATATTGATATTACTAATTTTGAACAGTTAAAAATTCAAAATGATAATTTTAGTAGCATGTATACTACCATCTATAATCCGCATGGCTTAATAATTTACGATAGTGAGTCTCAAGTAAATACCGGGGATGATTTAACGAATTACTTGGCAAGTGAAAAAGACCATAATAAGATGTTACAAAAATTTGAAGGTGAAGAAGCATTTACGATACAAACAAAACAAAAAAATGGCGGAAGCGAAATTCGATTTTTGTATCCAATCCAAGCAGGAAGTGAATGTTGGTGGGCACAGACATCGATAAGTATAATGGATATGTATAAGAGTGTTATAGGGACTGTAATTATACTGACTGTATTTACTTTAGCAGGGCTTCTTGTCATTACTTTATTGGTATCAAGATCGATGAAAAAGAGACTGGCACCGATTCAAGGTATTGTTGATGCTGCTGAAAAAATAGCACAAGGTGAATTTGATATTATAGTAGAGTCTAAGGATGATGATGAGATTGGAAAGCTTGCTAAATCATTTACAATGACAGCAAATACACTAAACCTAATTATTGATGATATCAATTATTTGCTTAATGAAATGGCAAAAGGGAATTTTGTAATTGAATCCTCTTGTAAAGAGAATTATGTAGGTGGATTTCAACCAATCCTAAAATCAGTGGGTCATATTAGTCGCCAATTAAGTAATACATTACATGAAATTAACGAGGCAGCCGATCAAGTGGCATCAGCTTCTGGTGCAATGGCGGATGGTTCTAGTTCTTTAGCCGAAGGATGTACAGACCAAGCAAGTTCCGTAGAAGAATTGGTTGCAACAATAACAAGTTTGGAAAATGATATTGAAGAGAATACAAATAATGCACTAGAGGCTAGTAAGAAGATGCAGAGAATTGGCGAAACAGCACAGGAAAGCGGAGTCAAGATGAATGAGTTGACACTCGCAATGGAGAAAATAAGCCAAAGCTCTGGTCAGATTGCTGAGATTATTGCTACGATTGAAGGAATTGCAGAGCAAACAAATCTATTATCTTTAAATGCAGCAATCGAAGCAGCAAGAGCAGGGGAAGCTGGTAGAGGATTTACGGTAGTAGCAGAGGAGATTCGAAAGTTAGCAAATCAAAGTGCGCTAGCAGTTCAATCGACAAGAGAATTAATTGAAGCAGCCCTTAGTGAGATAGAAAATGGAAATGCAATCACTAGTCAGACCCATGAATCATTACAACAGGTAGAAGTTGGGGTTATAGAGGCAATTTCATTAACAGAAAGTACCAAGGACGCATCTATTTCACAAGCGCAAGCTATGAAAGAGATAACTTCTGTCGTAGAACAGATATCTGTTGTTGTTCAGAATAATTCTGCTACAGCAGAAGAAAGCTCCGCAACAAGCGAGGAACTCTCAGCACAAGCACAAACATTGGCAGACTTGGTTGGTAAGTTTAAGCTTCGAAATGACTTGTAAAGTATTTGAAGTAATATGAATTAAGAATATTTATTAATAAGATGTGATAGTAAGCTTCATTACGTACATCAAAGGCAGGAATAAACGGATTGCTATGAATTATCATAGAAATTACGTTTTCCTGCCTTTTTTGTTGATTCTCTCCGCGGGTTGTCCATTCACCCTATGGGTTCAAAGGCTAAGTGCCTTCACCCGGACAAAGTGTCTTTGGTTTAAGAAGAAAACAGAGAGACCTAGAGTGGTAACCCCACTTTGCGCTTAGGTTTTTGTTGCGAATTAAATAGGAATTATTCTATAATAGAGGAGACAAGGATTGTAAGTAAATGATAAATAAAATGCTATATAGGATTCGTTATTTTAGGAATTGGGGGGATTATATGAGAAATGTATTTTACTATAATACAATAATAGGGCAATTACGTATAGTGGAAGAAGATAATGTTATTGTTGGTGTATCAGGCTTTGATGGAAATAAACCAGAACAGAGAAAGGAAACTGAACAGAGAAAGGAAACCGAACTGATAAAAAGAACCTATCTGCAAATACTGGAGTATTTTGAAGGGAAGAGAACCACTTTTGATGTGCCAATCCGATTCGAGGGTACTAGCTTTCAAATGAAAGTTTGGGAAGAACTAAGGAAAATACCTTATGGAGAGACCAGAAGTTACGGTGAGATTGCAAAGCAGGTTGGTGTACCAAAAGGTGCACGTGCGGTAGGTGGTGCGAATCATAACAACCCAATTTTAATTATTGTACCTTGCCATCGTGTGATAGGCTCTAGCGGTGCATTAGTTGGTTTTGGAGCGGGTATCCCTGTGAAAGAGATGTTATTAAAGCTAGAAAATCAAGAAAAGTAACAATATGTTAACTAAAAGGAGCAAATCCTAGAAGTGCAGAAAGGAAGACACC
>DPVV01000471.1 GCA_003526525.1 Lachnoclostridium phytofermentans
TTACTCTTGTCAGCATTTTAGGGGTATAGTATAATAGAAGTTGAATTTTAACATATAATATGATTAATCTGTAAGCGCTTACAATCCAATTTATAAAAGCGCTTACATATCTTCTCTAATAAAAGCGCTTACATTGCCTCGATAACCTACCAGAATTTAACATATAAACTTATCGTTACTTATTTGGTGGAACATTTTGATGCGTGTGGAATTCTATGAGGGAAGGATAATATAACCTAGGAGGAGTCAAATCGCATATGAATATCTATGATGTTTCACAAAAAGCTGGCGTCTCCATTGCCACGGTTTCCCGTGTTATAAATGGAAACCCGAATGTAAGTGAGAAAACAAAGCAAAAAGTTCTTGATGTTATGAAAGAGATTGGTTATACTCCGAATGTTTTTGCCCGAGGTCTTGGTTTAAATACAATGAAGACAATCGGTATTATGTGTTCCGATTCCTCTGACACCTTTCTCGCAAATGCAGTTTATCATTTAGAACAAAACCTACGGAAAAATGGTTACGATTCATTCCTATGCTGTACAGGTTACGAACTACATACAAAGCAGAAATACCTTAAACTTCTACTTTCTAAACGTGTCGACGCTATTGTTATGGTTGGTTCTAGCTTTCTTGAAGCGAACAAAAAAGACAATGCTTATATTATGGAAGCAGCTGACGAAGTACCTATTATGTTAATTAACGGTTATCTCAGTCATCCAAGAATTTATTGTACTTTGTGTGACGATCATCAAGCAGTTTATGATGCAGTTAGTAAGCTTATTACTCAGGGAAGAAAAAAGATTCTGTATTTGTTTAATTCAAAATCATATAGCGGTTTACAAAAATTAAGCGGTTATAAAGCTGCTATTGCTGCACATGAACTAACACTCGATGAGAATTTAATGCAGATGTGTCCAAATAATTTAGCAGATACTAAAAATTTATTAAATTCCTTGGCAAAGCAAGGTTTAGATTACGATGCTGTCGTAACTGCTGAAGATTTACTTGCAATTGGCACAATTAAGTTTATAAAAGATTCTGGAAAACAGATTCCACAGGATATTAGCATTATTGGTTATAACAATTCCTTATTAACCACCTGTTGTGATCCTGAATTGACTTCCATTGATAATCACGTTGAAACTCTTTGTATCAGCACAATTTCTACCTTAATGCGTGTATTAAATGGAAATGATGTACCAAATAAAACGACGATATCAAACGATTTGATCGTACGTAAAACAACGAATTTTTAATTTATTTATTAGTTAATTACATCGACCAATGGTTTTTTTATCATATAACAACATACTCAGGGAGGACTACTATGAAACCATTTATGGACAAGGATTTCTTATTATCATCAGAAACCGCAAAAACTTTATATCATGATTACGCTGCGAAAGTACCAATCATTGATTACCACTGTCACATTAACCCAGAAGAAATAGCGAAAGATCGCAGTTTTGATACAATTACACAGGTTTGGTTAGGTGGCGATCACTACAAGTGGCGTCAAATGAGATCCAATGGAATCGATGAAATATATATCACAGGTGATGCTAGTGACATCGTAAAATTTGAAAAATGGGCCGAGACTCTTCAAAAGGCAATTGGTAACCCACTTTATCATTGGAGTCACCTTGAATTACAAAGATACTTTGATTACTATGGTACCTTAAATGCAAAAACATCAGAAGAAGTATTTAAGCTTTGCAATGATAAATTAAGTAAACCAGAAATGAGTGTACGTGGTTTAATTAAACAATCTAATGTAGAAACCATCTGTACTACAGATGATCCTATTGATTCTCTTGAGTGGCATAAAGCAATTGCAGAAGATACTACTTTTGATGTGAAGGTATTACCTGCTTGGAGACCAGACAAGGCTATGAATTTAGAGAAGCCAGAATATCTTGATTACTTAGCGAAATTAGAATCAGTCAGCGGTGTGAAAATTGCAAACTTTGCTGATTTAAAGGAAGCACTTAAGGTTCGCCTTGAGTTCTTTAACGCTATGAATTGTAAGGTTTCTGACCATGCTCTTAACTATGTAATGTACAAACCTGCAACAGAAGAAGAAATCGAAGCAATCTTTGCTAAGAGATTAGCTGGTGGTACTATTTCAGAAATGGAAGAATTACAGTTTAAGACTGCATTCATGGTATTCGTAGGAAAAGAATATAACCGACTAGGTTGGGTTATGCAGTTACACTATGGCACAAAGCGTGATAATAACGTATTCCGTTACAATCAGTTAGGCGCAGATACTGGTTTTGACTGTATCAACACAGAAGGTTCCTCTGCAGAATTAGCTAACTTCTTAAATGCGTTAAATTCCTCTGATGAATTACCAAAGACAATCATTTACTCCTTAAATCCTACAGACAATGCAGCAATTGGTACAGTACTCGGTTGTTTCCAAGACTCAACTGCTGTAGGTAAGATTCAACAAGGTTCTGCTTGGTGGTTTAACGATAACAAGACAGGTATGATTGATCAGATGACATCACTAGCTAACTTAGGTCTACTTGCAAACTTTGTAGGTATGTTAACTGACTCTAGAAGCTTCTTATCTTATACTCGTCATGAGTACTTTAGAAGAATTCTTTGTGAATTGATCGGTAACTGGGTTGAAAATGGTGAGTATCCAAACGATATCGAGTTCCTTGGACAGATGGTTCAAGATATCTCCTACTATAATACAAAGAGATACTTTGGTTTCTAGTCAATACATTTGATTGATAACTACTGATTATTTCCCAATACGCATAAAAGGACATCTGCTTTCCGTTTCTAATGGAAGCAGATGTCTTTTCTATGTTTCTATGTTTCTATGTTTCTATCTTTCTAAAAACCCTATATCCTAGAACTTCTTAAACTGCTTCCACACCATATACTTCCAATTGAGTTAAGGCAGGAAATGGGGATGGATCGTCCGCCTTAATTAATTTGCTAAGCTCTATCCATCTGATTACCTTCTTGTCAAAGTTAAGAACATGGGCACTGTCACTTTTTTCTAAATCCCAAACAATTTGGCTTTCATCAGAAAATGTCACCGTAACTTGAATCCACCAATTGTCATGTGGGAAATCCGCTCTTGTATACATAACTATTTTATCAGCCAATACATCCCTACCAAAATCCACTTTTATCTTAGCATTATCATCACGGTTGATTCCCCATGACTCATATGGCCATGCTCCATGAGAAGCATTGGCACAGTTTCCGTTAATCGCATTTTTTGCCGCAAATACAGATTCTCCTCTGGTTTCCACATTGGCATTGGCATGAGGATAACAAGTGGATTCTATGTAGTTGATATCGTATTTGTTAAGACATACATTTTTGTACTGTGCAATTTCCTCTGTGGTTGCATATCTCACAAAAAGAACATGGCAATTACCATAAAAGCTCTTTGGAGAATGACAGATTTTCTTTTCGCCAAAAGGTACTTCATAAGTAAAGGTATTGTCTGTTAAATAAACAAGGTTCTCCCTTATAGCATCATCCAATTGAATCATATAAAAGCCATTAGGCTTGTCCACCGTAATTCTTATGGCATCACCTTCTGCATATTCGTTATTATATACTAAATGAACCTCATTTTCTTTTTCTTCACTTTGTTTTATGACTTCGCCATTTATTATGTCAATTTTTAGCATAATACCCTCCTTATAGATCATTATATATTTATTATATACAAAAAGGTTAAATCTTCAAGTCTCTGTTTTTGACATTCTATGTATAATTTATGATTTTTGTTGAACTAGGAATTTTTATAATGAATATTATGAAGTAAAATTAGGATTGATTTCCATTAATCGAATCGTCACTTAAGTAAGGAAAGCGGTATTATTAGATGCGCCCATGAATTCTAAAAAACTTCTTGAATTTAAGAAATGAATATAGTACAATGAGTAGTTGAAAAAACATTGGAGGTGCCTATGAAACATATTATCAGTCCATTAGATTTATCACTTTCGGAGTTATCGGATGTCCTTAACTTAGCTGAAAGAATCATCGCTAATCCGAAACAGTATTCCGAATGTTGCCGAGGGAAAAAACTTGCTACTCTCTTCTATGAACCAAGTACAAGAACAAGACTTAGCTTCGAAGCTGCGATGCTTAACCTTGGAGGTAGTGTCTTAGGATTTTCTTCCGCTGATTCCTCCTCCGCTTCGAAAGGCGAAAGTGTTGCTGATACGATTCGTGTTGTTTCCAGTTATGCTGATATCTGTGCGATGCGTCATCCGAAAGAGGGTGCTCCGTTAGTCGCTTCTACTTATTCTTCTATTCCGGTAATCAATGCCGGTGACGGTGGTCATAATCATCCGACCCAAACTCTCACTGATTTATTAACCATTAAAAATTTAAAAGGCCGTTTAAATAATTTAACCATCGGTTTTTGTGGTGACTTAAAATTCGGCCGTACTGTACATTCCTTGATTAATGCAATGGTTCGTTATGAGGGAATAAAATTTGTGTTGATTTCACCTGAAGAATTAAAAATTCCTGCTTATTTAAGAGAAGAAGTTCTCAATCGTGGAAACATACCATATGAAGAAGTGAAAAATCTTGAAGCTGTCATGCCAGAACTTGATATTCTCTATATGACAAGAGTACAGAAAGAACGTTTCTTCAATGAAGAAGATTATATCCGATTAAAAGACAGCTTTATCTTAGATGCAAAGAAGATGGAAGGTGCAAAAGAAGATATGCTAGTACTTCATCCACTACCTCGTGTCAATGAAATTGCTACTGAGATTGATAATGACCCGCGTGCAGTTTACTTTAAACAAGCCGAATTTGGAGTTTACGCTCGTATGGCATTAATTATGAACTTACTCAATGTAGTACCACAAGAATAGATTTGTGATAATCATATTAGATTAAAATGAAACATAACATTAATTTTCATGTCGGAAGGGAGAACCTATGTTAAACATTAGTGGACTGAATCAAGGAGTTGTAATAGATCACATTCAAGCTGGATGTGCTATGAAGATATATGAATATCTGCATCTTGAAAAATTGGATTGCAGCGTTGCTATTATAAAAAATGCAAAAAGTAATAAGATGGGAAAAAAAGATATCATAAAGATCGATGGACCTCTTGTGGTTGATCTTGATATGTTGGGTGTTTTAGATCCAACTCTTACTGTAAACATTATTGAAGATGGTATTATTATTGAAAAACGTCATCTACATCTTCCAGAAATAGTAACTGGAATCATACGTTGCAAAAATCCAAGATGTATCACCTCCATCGAGCAAGAACTTCCTCATCGTTTTAAATTAACCGATCCGAACAAAGGTGTATATCGCTGCATCTATTGTGAACAAGCTTTTAGTAATTTTGAATCTTAAGTTTAAATTTTAAAAGCGATATCCCTTTCTAACGTTCTTTATAGAAAACAGAAGAGCTTTTATCAGCTCTTCTATTTTTTATCAGTTTAAGTTCCTATAAAATGAGTATCTATCTAATAATATCATTATAATTGCTATTACATATGAATAGAAATTATATCTGGACATGAATCCATTTAATATGAAGTTGTGCTTAAAAATGTATCCAATTTAATAAGAATTATGCCCAGAATGCATCCAATAGTAAATTCCTATGTCATCAT
>DPVV01000299.1 GCA_003526525.1 Lachnoclostridium phytofermentans
ATGTCACATTGGGGTGATTTATTAATTTTTTTATTATATTAAGTTTAGTATATTATTTATGTCTTGAAAATTGACAAGTATGTCACATTGGGGTGATTTAATGATAACAACTACATTTGGTGCTTTATTAAAAGAGATAAGAAAAACAAATAATTTGACACAAGCAGATGCTTGTAAAGATATCTGCTCTTTAAGACAGTATGTGAGAATTGAAAATAATATTTCAGAACCTTCGATGTATCTAGTTCAGTTACTTTCCCATCGTTTAAATTATGACCTTATTGCTTATTATAAACTCATATACTGCGATCAAACATTACAAGCAAATACAATTAAAACAGAAGCAGATGTCTTAATCATAGATGGGCAATATGATGAATTAGAGAAACTTATAAATAGAATTGAATATTATCCTGAATTTAGAAAAGGTGAAAATCTTCAGTTCATTTACTACTACAAGTCGTTATGTGCCCACGGCAAAAAAGATTATAACCAAGCAGTACAATACTGTATGAATGGGTTACATATAGAGGATCCAAGTTTTAGTAAAAACCATTTATATGGTAAAATTAGCTCATGTGTTGGTTTGAATTTATATCATAATCTTGGGTGTTATCTTAAGGAATCAGGGAAATTGGATTTAGCTTTTGATATATGGAATAAGATATTAATTGACATTGAAAAGAAAGTGGCATTAAACTTTTCTTATTATCAATCCTCAATAGAATTTGTAAAACAACTATATTTATCGACTTCCTATAATATTGGTATCCTAAAAACTGGCTTAGAGGAGTATAGGATAGCTCTAGATTATTTTGAAAAAGGAATCATATTTGCAAATAAGCATAATTGCTCTTATTGCTTGACTATTATAGTTAGACAAAAAATGCGTGTATTATATACACTTAAGCGTTATGATGAAGCAAAAGCCTCTTACGATATCTGTATGGGGTTATACTTAGTACAGGGAGATATAAATGAATTTAAGAGATGTGAGCAAATAATGAAGGAAGATTATCCAGAGTTATTGAAAATAAAAATGTACGAATAGTAAAATTACATGAAATAAAATAGTATAGATTCTATATAACAAAATAGTATAGGTTCCATAAAACAAAATAGTATAGGTTGCATAAAACAAAATAGTATAGTTTCCATAAAACAAAAAACGTATACCTCCTATCAGTCTGGGATTATACGTTTTTGTTATATTTTAAATTATATACAATTATCTCGGCAATGGCACCTGATACATCGCCTCATGCACCTCATCTATTATACTCATCAAACTTTCAGTACTAAACGGTTTTGAAACAATATTCGTTATCCCAAGATTGTATGCCTCTCTCATCTTTGATTCATTTACTGTTCCAGATAATATAGCAACATACGGCGAATCTGTCTCTTTTTCCATTAAGTACCGAACAATATCTAAGCCATTTTCATGTTCCAATTTTGTTTGTGAGTTTGTACTTAAATTCAGATCAAGAAAAATAAGATCTATCTTTTCCTCGTCTAAGATTTTAACTGCCTCTTCATAGGTTCCAGCATCAAACATATATAAATTTCTATACTTGCTTAAACTAGTTTTTATACCGATTCGAATAAAAGCCACATCATCAACAATTAATATATTCAAGTCTGTCACCTCATTTCATAAAAATTCATTTTCTTATTAAAGTTATTTATAATACTATAATAGCAGAAAAACATAAATAATTCAATTGCATTTCCTTTATCTTTCTTCTTGAGATAACCACCGAGCGATTCATACACCTTAAATTCTTAAGAAGCAGAGTCTACATGTTTCCAATGTTAGGCTCTGCTTCCATTTATCTTACTAGATTAGTCAATTAATTCCTCTGGCATATCATCCTGACCTAAGATCCAAAATAGGCATTGGCCAGAAAGTGCCTCTGCAATTGCTACAAATGTCGTTACCGCTGATAATAAAATCTTTGTCATAAATATAACCTCCTTTATTAATTATAAATTAAAGTACAAGTTCATTTTATCATTCCTTACATAATTTAACAAGTGGTTTTTTGGATACTTTTGCATATTTAATTATATTCTATCATGTTGTACTTTGAAAATCTTGTACACCATTGGAGTAGTTAATAATAATATTAATAACATCGAGAATAAGCACATACTATAAATTTCCATCCAAAGAAAACGAATTAAAAAGGTAAGTACCATAGCAATAAAAAATTTAAATTTCATCTCTTTCTTTTCTACCATCTTACGAATCGGCCTTGCAGCTGTCCCTTGTGGTACATATCGATACCATAAAAAAAGATTAATCAACCATAAAATTATCTCTAGCTGAATTGTTAATGGTACTAATTTGGTAATCACAATGATAGCACCTACCAATAGTAAGGAACTAAAAAAACATACCAGATAATTCTTAACATGTATACCACCAGAGTTACTCCGATATAACTTGAGCACAATCATTGCAATCACAGCTTCTTCCAAACAATGAAACCAAAAAAGAATAAACGCAATTAGAAGCGAAAAAATCAAGCTGCGTAGAAAATTTTTTGTTTGGTAAACTGCACGTTTAGCTCTTATAGGTTCATACCCCTTAGTTGTCATTAATAATTGCTCTAAATCATTGTAAGTAAAATGATTCAATTATACAGCCTCCTTTAAACTATGTAACAAATTACGTTCCTTAATCTGAAGTACACTAATTATTTATGGTTAGTCGTATCTCATATTCTCCTTTGTTATCCGTAATATCGTAATTAATTTTCTTATTTTTTCTTACCATTTCCTCAATATTTCTTAGACCAATATGTTTTGATGTTCCATACTTTAATAACTTACCGTTTTCATCATAGTTCTTGAAATTCTTAGTAGTAAATTCAAATCGATCATCATCAAATTTTAGATTGATATAAACCGTCTTGTCCTTAGTAAAGTGTGCAGCTTCAATCGCATTATCTACAATAATGTTGATTAGATCAATAAATATTTTGGAATTTATTTCAACATCGCTACTACCATCATAAGTAACCTTTAAATTCACACCTAATTCCCTAGCATAATCTTGTTTTATACTTAATATTGATGCTACCACAGTGTTTGGGATATTAATATATTTTAACTTATAGTTTATTTTATTTTTATTATCCCAATCCAGTAAGTCTTTTAAAACTACACGGACATCCTCAATTTTTAGCTCTTCACAATTCACAAAGAAGTTCACAGCCTGCATCATGTTATTGTAGCTATGACCAAAGTAGTTTATATTCTCAACAAAATCCTGATGGATCTCGTTTAATTTATTTCTCTCTTCAATTTGTCGATTCCTATAACTCGTAATAACAGATTCATAGTAGGTTAATAAAAAAATTGTTGAGACAAGAAGTATTGTAAAACAGATTAACAAAAATGATTCATTACTAATTCCTTGTTTTTCATAAATATCTGCCCCCACAACAGCAAACATTACCAAAAGGAATAATGTTACTCCAAACTTGATGTATTTTACAAATCTTTGGGCTCTTTTCGTTTTCGTTTCACAATATCTTATTACTTTATCATAGAAATTATCTTGATTTATCCACATATAAATGGCCAATATCACCATACCAATCATATACATTCCTTGACAAATATCAAGATGAACTTGTTTCGGTAACGTTATATTTAATAAACTAAATACAGCATTAGTAATTAATAGAGCTAAAATCTGTAATACAACAATTACAACAGTTATTAAAAATCCGGTAGTTAAAGACACTACAAAATTGCGTTGATATAAATAATAAGTTAATATAATGATAAAAACTAAAGGTAAAAATTGCATAAGTATTTCACCAATATAAAAAGGAATCTCTATATTAATCTTTGTTTTATAATATGACATACAAAATAAAGCAGCTGTATATCCTGCGAATCCGTAAATTCCTTTTTTACGAAATAAAGAGCGTACAAAAAATGCTACTACTAGACAATCTAGTAATAAAAGAATTGAATCATGCATATGTAATATCCCCACCTTTAATTTCTAATCCCCTAGCGCTTTGATACATTACTCTATTTCTATATTCTACCTTTTTTAAACATTTTTGTCAAAACAATAACTGGCATTTTCAAAATTATTTTCTAAATTAATTCATATTGATTTTCCCTTATTTTGTAATTGACTTCTCATCTTTACTATGCTATAGTAATAGGGTAATATAAATGCGATTTTGATTCACATATTTTTGTAAGTCATTAACATTTAATGATTTACAAAAATATGTGATTTTTTTATGAGCTATCACTCGTAAGCATTAAGTGCAGTCGCTTTTAGTTTTAGACAGTAAGGTTACTGTAAAGTTTCTTTATTGTTCACAAGACAGCATGCTGTCAAATATTCAATATTTTAGGAGGTATCTTATGAACAAGGGTACAGTTAAATGGTTCAATGCACAAAAAGGATTTGGTTTTATCACAAACAGCGAAACTGGTGAAGATGTTTTCGTACATTTTTCCGGTATTGCAGCAGATGGCTTTAAGTCTTTAGACGAAGGTCAGAATGTAACTTTCGAGATTACTAAAGGCGCTCGTGGTATGCAGGCAACTAACGTTAACATTGCATAATCGAATAAAGATTTAATAAAGTGTCTTCGTCTTCAAGCAATTTTACTTGAAGGCGAAGACACTTTGTCTTTACGATCACATTTCACCTTGCTGAGCAAATAGCGAGTAAGCATCATACGAAAAAGAGCAAACCGTATCTGGTTTGCTCTTTTTTGGCTCTACATCAAGTACTGGAGCATGATTGATAAGAATCATACCCCAAGACTGACATAAAGCCTTTGTTTTATAATAAAGAAAAGTTACCGAAGCGTACTTTTTCTTGTTGTAAATATATTTCATAATTATAATGCTACATGCTACAAAATTCTATTATCATTATTCTTGCATAGCTGCAACAATCCCAGGAATCAACTGTTTCTTTCTTGATACCACACCATCTAACTTATAGCTATTGGAGACTTCCTTAACATGGAAAGCACTCTCAACCACTTGCTTTGCCATGGAACCAACACATAGTAATTCCGTTGATTCTCTGATAATATTCGTCAACATAAAGAAAATCATATCTACTCCATGCTCTTCTCTTGCCTTCTCAAGATATGGATACAAACGGTCCTTGATTTCTGAAAGCTCTAAAGCATTTAAAGAGTTAATTTGTCCTACGCCAAAGGTTGTATCTCCTACAGAGAAATCTTTATAGTCTTGATAAAAAATTTCATCTGCTGATTTTGACTTGAGATTACTTCCTGCCTCAAAGATCTCTCCTGCAAATTCTGTCACATCAACTCCTGCAATCTTTGCAAGATTTTCTGCTGCCTCTATATCAAACTTAGTACATGTTGGTGAACGATACATTAATGTATCTGAAATAATAGCCGCACATAGAAGTCCAGCAATCGATGGTTCTATCTCAACATGATTTTCACAGTACATCTGATAAACAATCGTCGCTGTACAGCCAAGCGGTTGATTTCGGAAAAATACTGGCTTCATTGTCTCAATGGTACCTAGACGATGATGATCAATGATTTCTAAGATTTCTGCGTCTTCAATTCCATCCACTGCCTGATCTTTCTCATTATGATCCACCATGATTACTTGTTTTCTTTCCATATTCAATAAGTTACGTCTCGAAATCATACCACGATAATTACCTTTATGGTCAAGAATAGGGAAATCACGATTTTTCTGCTTTGCCATTACTGTCTTTATCTCGTCAACGTATGCATCCGTACGGAAGGTGATTAAATTATCTCGAATCATAAATTGACTAATTGGCATACTTTGGTTCATTAATCTTGCTACCGTATACGTATCATGTGGTGTACTAATAATCGTACAACCTCTTTCCTTGGCTAGTTTCATGATAGTCATAGAAACTTTAGCACCCTCACATACTACGATACAACCTGCCTTCATCTCAATTGCACAAAGCTGAGACTCGTAACGGTTTCCTAGAATAACCAAATCATGCTCTTCTATATAATCTTCCATTAAGTCTGGATTAGCAGCGGCAATTAACACCTTTCCTTGCTCAAAGATTGCATGTTCGTCACCAACCAAAAGAGTACCTTCGAGTGTTTCTAAGATATTAATGTAAGGTGTCTTTGCTTCAGCCAGAATACCATTATCATATACTTCCATATAAGATGTTGTGATGTCACCAATCGTAATAATACCCTCTAATTTATCTTTATCCGTAATCGGAAGAGTTACGACATTATTTTTTCTCATTAAACTCCATGCCTTTTTTAAAGACAAGGTACTATTAACACCTTCTGTTTCTCTAATCTCGATATCACGAACTTGTGTCCTAACATCAGCAACATATTCCGGTGGTGTTACTTTAAATCGTTCCAGGATATATTGTGTTTCCGAGTTAATCTGTCCTGCACGTTTTGCAACATAGTTATCACCTGTTAATTTACGTTTTAACGCTGCATAAGAGATTGCGGAACAGATGGAATCGGTATCCGGGTTCTTATGGCCAATTACTGTTACTTTTTTCGCATTTGTTATCATATATTTCCTCCTGCTAGAGATTCTTTACCTTAAAGTCTTTCTCTGCTTCTCTTTTCTGATCTTTCTTTGCAATATCCTGTCGCTTGTCATAGAGTTTCTTACCTCTAGCTACTCCGATTTCCATCTTTACTAAACTATCTTTTAGATAAATAGTTAATGGAACCAGTGTATATCCTTTTTGCTGGATTTGACCAACAATTTTATTTATCTCAAATTTATGAAGCAAAAGCTTTTTAACGCGCAATGGATCTTTATTAAATATATTTCCCTTTTCATATGGGCTTATATGCATGTTATAAATATATACCTCTCCGTTTTCAATACGCATAAAGGATTCTTTGATACTGCATTTTCCCATACGTAGAGATTTTACTTCGGTGCCATGCAATACGACACCAGCTTCATACGTATCCTCTATGAAATAGTCGAATCTGGCTTTTTTATTATTTGCTATTAGCTTAATACCTTCTTTTGCCATGTCCTATTCCCCCTTGATTCTTTTTATTCTTCGATGCGATTTGCTCTTCCAACGATAGAAAAGTTAATCGTTCGCATCAATTTGTCAGTATCCTCAACTCGGATAACGACTGCCTCTCCCAATTTATAGGTTCTCTTGGTATGCTCTCCCGTTAGCAGATAATGTTCTTCATCATAAATATAATAATCATCATGCATATCTGCAAGGCGTATCATACCTTCTACTGTATTCGGAAGTTCCACATACATACCCCAAGAAGTAAGTCCTGAGATTACTCCTTCAAAGGTTTGCCCAATAAATTGGCTCATATACTCAACTTTTTTAAGTTTTTCTACTTCTCTTTCAGACTCATCCGCCCGACGCTCTGCTAAACTTGATTGCTTAGCTACCCCATTTAATATACTCTCGTAATGATTGATTCGTTTTTCTTTTAATCCTCCGCGTAGATTTTCTTTTATGATTCTATGAATCTGAAGGTCAGGATAACGTCTGATTGGAGAAGTAAAATGACAATAGTATTTGGTGGACAAACCAAAATGTCCATCACAGGACGTGGTGTACTTTGCCTGCTTCATACTACGAAGTGTCAGTCTACTAATTAATGCTTCCTCTGGTTTTCCATCAATCTTAATTAATAATTTCTGTAATTCCTTTGGATGAATTTCCTCCTGCCCGATTCGCATGGTATAACCAAAATTATTGATAAAGACACTAAGTTTTTGGATCTTTTCTATATCTGGATTCTCATGCGTACGATAGACAAACGGTAACTCCTGCCAGAAGAAATCTTCTGCAACAGTTTCATTGGCAATTAACATAAAATCTTCAATGATCTTCGTTGCTTTATTTCTTTCATATGGTTTAATCTCTGTTGGTCTACCATCAGAATCTAATATAATCTTGCTTTCCGGAAAATCAAAGTCAATGGAACCGCGCTTTCTACGCTTTTCACGAAGTATATTTGCTAATTCTAACATTAATTCAAACATTGGAACAAGCTCTTTATACTCCTCTATCTCAGCTTCGTCATGATCCTCTAAGATTTTTTTCACAGAAGTATAGGTCATTCTTCGGTCAACATTTATTACCGTTTCTGCAATTCGATGACCAACCACATTTCCTTTTTCATCGATCTCCATCATACAGGATAAAGAAAGACGGTCACTGCCTGCATTTAAAGAGCATATACCATTTGATAATTTGTGAGGAATCATCGGAATTACTCTGTCTACTAAATATACACTGGTCCCTCTCTTAAGCGCTTCCTTATCAAGTGGAGAATCTTCGGTAACATAGTTACTAACGTCTGCAATGTGTACACCTAATTGATAGATATCACCTTTCTTAGATAATGTGATTGCATCGTCTAAATCCTTAGCATCTTCGCCATCTATGGTTACGGTTTGTAGATTTCTAAGATCTACTCTTCCGCCAATCTCTGCACTGCTTACTTCTTCTCCAATACGCTCTACCTGTTTCATTACTTCGTCTGGAAATTCAGTTGGCAATCCATTTTCTAATATAACCGATACAACATCAACACCAGGATCGTTGATATGACCGATAATTTTTATAATCTTACCCTCTGGATTTTTTGTTTCGCTACCGTAATCCGTTAGCTGAACTAATACTTTATGGCCATTCACTGCACCTTTGGTATGTTCCTTTGGAATAAAAACATCACTGTTAAACTTTGTATTGTCAGCAATAACAAAGCCAAAGTTCTTGCTTCTTTGAAAGGTTCCTACAAGTTCAGTTACATTTCTCTCTAGGACACTGATAACCGCACCCTCTCTTCGTCTTCCGCTTTGCTCCTCAAAGATAGCAATCTGTACGCGGTCTTTGTTCAAAGCACCTTTGGTTTCGCTCTCTGGGATAAAGATATCTTCTTCATCTTCTTCCCCCTCTATTTTAACAAATCCAAAGCCTCTTGTGGTACCAGAAAATATTCCCGTTTTTATATTACCATTCGTTTCTTTGTATCTTCCATTCCCATCTAACATAATCTTCCCATCAGATATCAGGGAATCCATTACTATTTTCAAATCGTCTCTCTCATCCTTTGGAACTTGAAGTAAACTTGCAAGTTCACGAAACTTCATTGGACGATAGGATTTATCTGTTATGACTTGTAACAATAACTCTTTTTTATTATTCAGTATTTCTTTTTCCATTCT
>DPVV01000301.1:0-2830 GCA_003526525.1 Lachnoclostridium phytofermentans
AAATATGCTGATGGTCGCAATCTAGTCCTAGTTGCCCTATGATATAGTAAAAGTATGAAAAAGGTTCTTCAAGCTTTTTAAAGCTCAAACTTTTAAAATTCTTCAAACTTTTTAAAGTTCCTCAAACCTTTTTAAGGTTTTTATACTTTTAAAGTTTTTAACTTCCAAAGTTTAGAGCTTTTTTAAGTAAGTTTTTCATGCTTTTAAAATATTAAAATTGGTAGGAGGAACAAGGATGAAAAGAAAAATGTTTTGTTTACTTTTATGTCTCGTGATGGTTGCCTCACTTGTAGCAGGTTGTGGTACTAAGTCAACATCTGGAGACGGTGCGGCATCTGGAAAAAGTTCTGACAAATTAATTGGTGTTGCAATGCCAACAAAGGATTTACAACGTTGGAATCAAGATGGATCCAATATGGAAAAACAATTAAAGGATGCTGGTTATGAAGTTGATTTGCAATACGCTAATAATGACATCCAGACTCAGGTATCTCAAGTAGAGAATATGATATCCAATGGCTGTAAGTTATTAGTAATTGCTTCGATTGAGGGAGATTCTTTTGGAACCGTACTAGCACAGGCAAAGAAGAAAGGTATCTCGGTTATTGCTTACGATCGTTTACTCATGAATTCCGACGCAGTTTCCTACTATGCAACCTTTGATAATTATATGGTTGGTACAAAGCAAGGAGAGTACATAAAAGAGAAATTAGGTCTTGAAACAGCAAAAGGCCCATTCAATCTTGAGATTTTTACTGGTGATCCAGGTGATAATAATGCAAGATACTTCTACGGCGGAGCTATGGATGTGTTAAGACCATATGTTGATAGCGGTGTTCTTGTTGTAAAATCTGGTTCTGTTGATTTTGAAAAAGTTGCTACTGCAAACTGGAATACTGAGATTGCACAAAATAGAATGGACGCGATTATCGCTTCCTATTATGCAGATGGGACGAAACTAGACGCAGTTCTTTGCTCCAACGACTCTACAGCACTTGGTGTAACCAATGCATTATCAGCTTCCTATAAGGGAGAATGGCCAATCGTTACTGGACAGGACTGTGATATTGCCAACGTTAAAAATATGCTTAATGGAAAACAATCCATGTCAATCTTTAAAGATACTCGTACCTTAGCATCTCAGGTTGTTAAGATGGTTGATGCGATTATGAAGGGTGGAGAAGCTCCAGTCAATGATACAAAGAGTTATGATAATGGAAAAGGTATTGTACCTTCCTATCTATGTGAACCAGTATTTGCAGACTCTACGAACTATAAGGAATTGCTAATTGACTCCGGTTACTATACAGAAGATCAGTTGAAATAAAGAAAGATAAGTAAAAGTACTTGTCAGGACAGCAATAAATTTCGAAACGGTTGGAGTTAAGCTACTAAGGGAAGAAAGAGCTTATCCCCAACCGTCTTTTTAAGTATTTCGTAGTTTTTCTTGTAATCTTTCTATGGTAAGCACACTGATTTAAAGGAGAGGAAAAGCTTGGAAAACATAATATTAGAGATGAGAAACATAACTAAAACATTTCCCGGAGTTAAGGCATTAGATAATGTTAACCTAAAAGTAAAAGAGGGAGAGATACATGCGCTTGTAGGTGAGAATGGTGCCGGAAAATCGACCTTAATGAATGTACTTAGTGGTATCTACCCTTATGGTTCGTACGAGGGAGAAATTATATATCAAGGAGAGTTATGTAAGTTCTCAAAAATAAAAGATAGCGAAGAAAAAAGAATTATTATTATTCATCAGGAATTAGCACTTGTTCCTTATATGAGCATTGCGGAGAATATGTTTCTTGGGAATGAACGAGGAAAACCTTACGCAATCAACTGGAACGAAACCTATGGTTATGCGGATGAATTGCTTAAAACTGTAGGATTAAAGGATTCTTCAAGAACCCTAATAAAAGATATCGGAATTGGTAAACAACAATTGGTCGAGATTGCCAAAGCACTTTCAAAGAAAGCGAAACTATTAATCTTAGATGAACCGACCTCGTCATTAAATGAATCGGAATCAAAAAGTCTACTTGATTTATTAATATCTTTAAAAAAAGAAGGAGTGACATCAATCCTTATCTCTCATAAGTTAAATGAGATTTCTTATGTAGCAGATAAGATTACGATACTTAGGGATGGTGCAACCATTGAAACGCTAGATAAATCAAAGGATGATATCTCGGAAGAACGTATAATTAAAGGAATGGTAGGCCGTGACATGACGGTACGCTTTCCAAAACGTAATTCACTTATTTCAAATGAAAATGTTTTAGAAGTTAGTGACTTTACAGTACATCACCCGATGACACCAGAACGTAAAGTAGTAGATCATGTTAGTTTAACTTTAAAAAAAGGTGAGGTAGTAGGTATTGCAGGACTTATGGGTGCCGGTAGAACAGAACTTGCTATGGGGCTGTTTGGAAAATCTTATGGTAGAAATATATCAGGAAAAGTTAAGATTAACGGGAAAGATGTAACACTTCGTAAGGTAAAGGATGCAATTGAGAACAGGCTTGCTTATGCAACGGAGGATAGAAAAGGCAATGGCTTAATACTAAGCAAATCGATTGCAATGAATACTACATTATCAAGCTTAAAGAAAGTTAGCTATAGAGGAGTATTAGATAGGGACAAAGAATATGAGGTGGCAAGTAATTATAAAGAAAAGTTAAAAACCAAGTGTACAACAGTTTGGCAAAATGTCGGAAACTTAAGTGGTGGTAACCAGCAGAAGGTTTTACTTGCAAAATGGATGTTTGCAAATCCAGATATCTTAATTCTTGATGAACCTACTAGAGGAATTGATGTTGGTGCAAAA
>DPVV01000301.1:3020-3952 GCA_003526525.1 Lachnoclostridium phytofermentans
GGAATTGATGTTGGTGCAAAATATGAAATTTACTGTATTATTAACGAATTAGTTGCAGAAGGAAAATCCGTCATATTAATCTCATCTGAATTACCAGAAATTCTTGGGATGTGCGATCGAATTTATGTCATGTGCGATGGTAAGATGGTTGGAGAACTAGGGAAAGAAGAAGCAACCTCTGAGACTATCATGTCATTGATACTGAAAGCTAGCAATAAAGGAGCGTGAGCTATGGATAAAGCAAAAGTAATAAATTTTACTAAAAAATATACAATGATTATTGCATTAGTATTGGTTACTATGTTCTTTTTCATAAAAACAGGAGGTAAAATCCTGTGGCCGCAAAATGTGAGCAACCTGATTTCTCAGAATGCGTATGTATTTGTACTAGCATCTGGTATGTTGTTTTGTATCTTAACTGGCGGTAATATTGATTTATCCATTGGCTCGGTCGTTTGTTTTGTAGGCTCCATCGGTGCCACGATGATGGAGACAAAAGGATTAAATTTTGTTGTATCAATTATCATTATGATAATTTTCGGATTATTAATTGGAGCATGGCAGGGATTTTGGATTGCGTATGTTAGAATCCCACCATTTATCGTAACTTTGGCTGGTATGCTAGTATTTCGAGGGTTATCAAATGTCGTATTACAGGGACAAACCGTACCGCTTACGAATCAAACTTACATAAAGTTATTTGGCGGTGGTGCAGACTGTTATGTCCCAGATATTTTTGGTATGAAGGGTTTTAACTTAACCTGTATGCTATTTGGTATTCTTATATGTAGTATTTATATTTTGTTACAATGTAAGAGCCGTATAAACAAAACGAGAAAGGGCTATGAGACAGAAGCATTACATACAATGCTACTCAAAGTAATTGTAATCTGCTTGGCTATCTTAGCATTTTTCTTTCGTCTTTCTCAATA